>NZ_JBUDPI010000119.1:0-9961 GCF_054919635.1 Halochromatium sp.
CCGTCTCGCTTTACCTGGCGACTCGGTCCTCTTGTCACCCGCCTGCGCGAGCTTCGATATGTTCAGCGACTATCAGCACCGCGGTCGGGCCTTCGCTGCGGCTGTCGCGGAGCTACCCGCATGAGCGCAGCACCTATGCCAGGTCGTTCTCTGGTCGCAAGACCAAGCGCATCACCGATGCGCCATCCGACGCGGCGGCGTGACCGTGTCGAGCCGGCGATCGACGGTCTGCTGCTGGTCTGCGTGCTCGGCCTGCTTGGGCTGGGTTTCGTGATGGTCGCCTCCGCATCACTGCCAATCGCGGCGCGGAACTACGCCGATCCCTTCTTCTTCGTCTTACGTCACGCGGTCGCGCTCGGGCTGGCGCTATTCTGCGGGCTGCTCTGCTTTGCCATTCCGATACAGGCCTGGGAGCGCTCGGGGATCTGGCTACTCCTGCTCGGCTGTGCGCTATTGCTCCTTGTCCTGGTCCCTGGCATCGGTCGAACCGTCAATGGCGCAACCCGCTGGATTCCGATTGGTCCGTTCAATCTCCAGCCCTCGGAGCTGATCAAGTTCGTTGCAGTCATCTACCTCTCAGGCTATCTGGTGCGGCGTCAGCTCGAGGTCAGTACCTCGGTGCTCGGATTCATTCGGCCCATGGTTCTGATTGGCTTCGCCGCCAGCCTCATCATGGTCCAGCCTGACTTCGGCACCACCGCAGTCGTGATCGCGACGGTGTTGGCGCTGTTATTGCTCGGAGGCGCAGCTCTGTGGCCGTTTGCCCTGCTCGTGGCTGCTGTGATCGCTGGACTGGCACTGCTGATCTGGATCGAGCCCTATCGGCTCGAGCGGGTGACCTCGTTCATCAACGCATTCGATGATCCCTTCAACACCGACTATCAGCTCAGCCACGCCCTGATCGCGATGGGCCGAGGCGAGTGGCTCGGTGTCGGACTTGGTAACGGGATACAGAAGCAGTTTTATCTTCCTGAAGCGCATACTGACTTCTTGCTGGCAGTGATCGGCGAGGAGCTCGGCGTGCTGGGCGTGATCACGGTGATCTTGGCCTTTGCCTTGATGACCTGGCGTGCCTTCGCCATCGGCGCACACGCACAGGCACTCGGTGATGACTTCTCCGCCTACATCGCCCACGGCTTCGGCCTACTGATCGGCATGCAAGCCTTCATCAGCGCTGGGGTCAATACCGGCTTGCTGCCCACCAAGGGCCTTCCGCTTCCCTTCGTCAGCTACGGGAGCAATGCCTTGGTCGTCTCCGTGATGATGGCCGCGGTGCTGCTGCGCGTCGACTTCGAGCTGCGCCGTCGGGACAGCGGACCACTACCCGAGGCTGGGATCACTCCAAGCATGAGCACAGCAAGGGGGATCAGATGGCGCCGCGCATAGCGATCATGGCAGGTGGCACCGGCGGCCATGTGTTCCCGGCATTGGCCGTCGCCGAGGTGCTGCGCAGTCGCGGTGCCGAGGTATTCTGGCTCGGTACCCGCGCTGGTATCGAGGCACGTCTGGTCCCCGAACAGGGTTTCGAGATCGAGTGGCTCTCGGTCAGTGGCATCCGTGGCAAAGGGTTGCGCACGCTGCTCGCCGCACCGTTAAGGCTCGCCGGAGCCCTTGGCGAGGCCGCCGGCATTCTCAAGCGACGCGACCCTGCGGCTGTGCTCGGAATGGGCGGGTTTGCATCGGGACCGGGTGGCATCACCGCGCGTCTGCAGCGCCGACCATTGCTGATCCAAGAGCAGAACAGCGTGCCAGGGATGACCAATCAATGGCTAGCACGGGTCGCCGACCGTGTATTCGAGGCCTTCCCTCAGAGCTTCCCCAGCGCTCGGCGGGCAATCACGACGGGTAATCCGGTGCGGCCAGAGATCGCCACCTTGCCAGCGCCGCAAGCACGTTTCGCCGGACGCACTGGCGCCGCGCGGCTGCTGGTGCTGGGCGGGTCACTCGGTGCCCAGGCCTTGAATGAGAGCGTGGCGCAAGCGCTTGCGCAGCTGCCGCCGGACTTGCGACCGGAGGTCAAACATCAGGCTGGTGAGCGCACCTTGGCCCTGGCTCAGCAGGCCTATGCCGATGCCGGCGTCGAGGCCGAGGTCACAGCCTTCATCACTAATATGGCCGAGGCCTACGCCTGGGCCGACCTGGTCATTTGTCGCAGTGGTGCACTCACGGTCTCGGAGCTGGCTGCGGCCGGGCTGCCGGCGATCCTTGTCCCCTATCCGCATGCAGTCGATGACCACCAGGTCGGCAATGCACGCTGGCTCAGCGAGTCCGGTGCTGCCCATCTCTTGCTACAGCGCGAGATGAGCCGAGAGCGGCTCGCCGCCCTGCTCCAGCCGCTGCTCGCCGATCCAAGCCAACGCCTGCGCATGGCCGAGGCCGCCCGTTCCAAGGCGCTGCCAGACGCGGCCGAGCAGATTGCCGACGCCTGCCTGGAGCTGGCACGATGAACGCAGCTCATCGCACCCACAGTGCTGCCAATATGGGGCGCATGCGCCGCCTGCATTTCGTTGGCATTGGCGGCGCGGGCATGAGCGGTATCGCCGAGCTCATGGCCAATCTCGGCTATGCGGTGCAAGGCTCAGACCAGCGCGAGAACGAGGGCGTGCGGCGGCTCAGCAGCCTCGGCGTGGAGTGCTTCATCGGCCATCGCGCTGAGCAGGTCGCCGATGTCGATGTGGTGGTGGTTTCCACGGCCATTGATGAGCGCAACCCAGAGATCCTCGCCGCCCGAGCGGCGCGGATTCCGGTGGTCAGACGCGCCGAGATGCTGGCCGAGCTGATGCGATTCCACCACGGCGTCGCTGTCGCCGGCACCCATGGCAAGACCACCACCACCAGCCTAATCGCTAGCGTGCTGGCCGAGGCCAATCTAGACCCGACCTTTGTCATCGGCGGTCTGCTCAACAGCGCCGGTGCCAATGCCCGCCTCGGCAGCAGCAAGTACCTGATCGCCGAGGCCGACGAGAGCGATGCCTCCTTCCTCTATCTGCAGCCGATGTTGGCGGTGGTCACCAATATCGATGCCGACCACATGCGCACCTACGGTAACGACTTCGATCGTCTGCGCAGCACCTTTAAGGAGTTCATCCATCACCTTCCCTTCTATGGGCTGGCGGTGCTCTGCGTCGATGATCCGGAGGTCGCGGCGCTGATCCCGTCGATCTCGCGCCCGGTGCGCACCTATGGCACCGAGCCCCAGGCCGACGTGCGCGCGCTCAACATCAGCCAGCAAGGGCTGCGCATGCGCTTCGATGTGGCGCATGCAGAGGCAGCAGAGCCGTTGCCTGTCGAGCTCAATCTGCCCGGGCGACATAACGTTCTGAACGCATTGGCGGCGATCGCTATCGCCCTCGAGCTCGGCGTGGAAGAACCAGCAATACAGCGAGCGCTAAGCACCTTTGCTGGGATCGGTCGTCGCTTCGTGGTCAGCGATTGCCCATTGCCCAATGGACACTCGGTCATCTTGATCGACGACTATGGCCATCATCCGCGCGAGCTCGCCGCGACCATCGAAGCCGCACGCGGCGGCTGGCCCGGCCGTCGACTGGTGCTACTGTTCCAACCGCATCGCTACTCACGTACCCAAGAGCAGTTCGATGACTTCGCCCAGGTACTCTCCGAGGTCGACCTGCTTGTGTTGTGTGAGGTCTATGCCGCCGGTGAGCAGCCGATTCCGGGCGCCGATGGCCGCAGCTTAAGCCGCGCTGTGCGCTCGCGCGGACAGGTCGAGCCGGTGTTCGTCCAAACCCTTCGCGAAGTGCCCCCGCTGCTCGAGGCGCTACTCGAGCCGGACGATCTGCTCCTCGTCTCTGGCGCTGGCGACATCGGACAGCTCGCAGCACAACTGCCGGGCCTGCTGAGGGAGACTCAGCCATGACCGCCGATAGCCTGCGTGGCAAGCTGCTACTGAACGAGCCGCTCGCGCGCTATACCAGCTGGCGCGTCGGCGGACCGGCGCAGCGACTGTACCGGCCCGCCGATGTGCAGGACCTGGCTCAATTCCTGAGCGAGCTCGACGCCGATGAGCCGCTCTTCTGGCTCGGACTGGGCAGCAATCTGCTGATCAGCGATGCCGGTCTGCCTGGAACCGTGATTCATACCCAGGGCTGCTTAGGCGATATCAGTCAACTGCCGGACGGCAGCATTCGGGTCGAGGCCGGTTCCAGCTGCGCCAAGGTTGCCCGCTTTGCTAGCCGTCAGGGCCTGGTCGGTGCCGAGTTCCTCGCTGGCATCCCCGGCACCATGGGTGGTGCCTTGGCCATGAATGCCGGTGCTTGGGGAGGCGAAACCTGGCCGCTCGTGCGTCAGGTTCGCACCATTGATCGACGGGGCCGGATTCGCGAGCGTGCTCGGCACGACTTCGAGGTCGGTTATCGGCGGGTCAGCGGACCAGATGGCGAGTGGTTCGTCGGCGCCGACCTCACGCTTGAGCCCGGTGATACCGAGGCTGCCCAAGCCCGCATCCGCGAGCTGCTCGATCGCCGCGCCGCGACCCAACCCACCGGGGTGCCGAGCTGTGGCTCGGTGTTTCGCAATCCCACTGGCGATCACGCCGCTCGACTGATCGAGGCCGCTGGACTCAAGGGCAAGCGGCTCGGTGGTGCCGAGGTCTCGCCCAAGCACGCCAATTTCATCATCAACCTCGGCGGTGCGACAGCGGCCGATATCGCTGCGCTCATCGATCATGTCCAGCACGAAGTCAAGCGTTGCAGCGGTATCTGCCTGCAGCCAGAGGTTCGTCGCTTAGGAGCGTTCGAATGAAGACGCCAGCTCCAACGGTCTTTGATCCAGCCCGCTACGGCCGGGTCGCGCTGATCCTGGGCGGTACCTCCGAAGAACGCCCCATCTCGCTAAGAAGCGGCGCCGCGGTGCTCGCGGCGCTGCAGCGGCTCGGCATCGATGTCACCAGGATCGACCCAGCCGAGACCCCTGGCAGCGCCCTGTTTGAGGCGCTGAGCCCGGCGCGCTTCGATCGGGCCTTCCTGATCCTGCACGGGCGCGGAGGCGAAGACGGCCAGATCCAGGGCGCTCTTGAGACCTTGGGTCTGCCTTACACCGGCTCCGGGGTGCTCGGCTCAGCCATCGGCATGGATAAATACCGCACCAAGCAGATCTGGGGTGGGGCCGGCCTACCGACCGCCGAGTTCGCGCTGATCCTCAATGAGACCGATCTCGAGCAGGCCATCGACCTCGGCTTTCCGTTGATGGTCAAGCCAGCCCATGAGGGCTCCAGCCTAGGCATGGCGCGCGCCAATGACCGCGACGAGCTTGTCGCCGCCTGGCGTGCAGCAGCCAAGCTCGATTCCAGCGTGCTCGCCGAACGCTGGCTGAGCGGTGCCGAGTACACCTGCGCCATCCTCGGCCAACAGGCGCTACCGCTGATCCAGCTCGAGACGCCGCACGTCTTCTACGACTTCGATGCCAAGTATCAGGCCAACAGCACCTCCTATCTGTGTCCTTGCGGGCTTCCGCAGCAGCTCGAGTCCGCCTATCAGACACTCTGCCTAGAGGCCTTTCGTGCCGTCGGTGGCAGCGGCTGGGGGCGCGTCGACTTCATGCTCGATGACAGGGGAAGCCCCGAGCTGCTCGAGGTCAACACCATCCCTGGGATGACCGATCACAGCCTGGTGCCCATGGCTGCAGCGGCCGCCGGCATCGATTTCGACCAGCTCTGTGCCCGTATCCTCGAGACCAGCATGGTGGAGGCGCCAAGCCATGGCTGAGCCAGCACATCATCAGACCCATCAGGCTGCATTGGTCGCATCGGCGCGCACCCTCACGCGGCTCGGCCTCTTGTCCCGGCTGCTCAGCGCGGCCCTACTGATCGGCGCACTGATCGGCGCGAGCTGGATCGGGCTGCAGTGGGAGCCAACCCTGTTGCCGATTCGCGCGGTCAGTATCGAAGGCGAGATGCATGGGCTCTCGCGCGAGGCGCTCCAGGAGACCATCAGCAACGAGATCACCGGCGGCATCCTGACCCAGAACCTAGCAACCCTTCGGGCACGGGTGCAGGCCTTGCCTTGGGTCGAGCAGGCCACAGCGCGCCGAATCTGGCCGGACCGCGTTCAAGTCACCGTGCGCGAGCACAGCGCGATTGCGCGTTGGAACGAGAGCGGCCTGGTCACCGAGAACGGCGAGGTGTTTCGCCCGAGCGACGGACGGCTGCCAGCCGGGCTCGCACGCCTTGGTGGAGCAGATGATGAGCGGGCACCCGAGGTCGTCGCCCGATTCTTCGACTGGGGCTCGCGCCTCCTTGCTCTCGGCCTGATCGTCGACGCTGTTCAATGTGATGCCAGGGGCGACTGGTCGATTGAGCTGCTGGGTGGCACGGATGTCCTGCTCGGCACCGACGATGTTGAAGAACGGCTTGAGCGCCTGATCGCTGCGTACAGCCAGATTGAGGCGATCGGTATCCCGACCCGGCTCGACCTCCGTTACGCAAACGGGCTGGCGGTCCGCTGGCTACCGATCGCCAATAGCGCGGGCGCACCCAAGCGCATTGCGGCCAACTGATTATCACATTTGGAGCGGAATCTGCATGGCAAGACGCAGTGAAAAGAATCTGGTCGTCGGGCTCGATATTGGCACCTCGAAGGTGGCTGCCTTAGTCGGCGAGATCAGGCCCGATGAGACCATCGAGGTCATCGGAGTCGGTACCCATCCATCACACGGTCTCAAGAAGGGTGTCGTCGTCGACATCGAATCGACGGTGCAGTCTATTCAGCGCGCGGTTGAGGAAGCGGAGCTGATGGCGGGCTGCGAGATCCATTCGGTACACGCCGGCATCGGCGGTGGCCATATCCGCAGTCGCAACAGTGATGGCGTCACTGCGATCAAAGACCATGAGGTCAGCCAAGCCGATGTCGACCGCGTCATCGATGCCGCCCGCGCCGTCGCTATCCCGGCCGATCAGAAGATCCTGCATATCCTGCCGCAGGAATTCATCATCGACGACCAAGACGGTATCCGCGAACCCATCGGCATGTGCGGCGTGCGTCTCGAGGCGCGGGTGCATATGGTCACTGGCGCTGTCAGCGCGGCTCAGAATGTCGTCAAGTGCATCCGCCGCTGCGGTCTCGAGGTCGACGACCTGGTCATCGGGCAGCTCAGCTCATCGCTGGCAGTCCTCAAGGAGGACGAGAAGGAGCTGGGCGTGTGCATGGTCGATATCGGTGGGGGCACCACCGATCTGGCTGTCTTCACCGATGGCGCCATCCGCCACATTGCCGTGATCCCTATCGCCGGCGATCAGGTCACCAACGACATCGCTGTCGCCTTGCGCACGCCGACCCAGCATGCCGAAGCCATCAAGATCCAGCACGGCTGTGCCCTATCGTCAAAGGGCGGTCAAGAGAACATCGAGGTACCGAGCATTGGTGAGCGACCACCGCGTCAGCTATCGCGCCAGACGCTCGCCGAGGTGATCGAGCCACGCTACGAGGAGCTGCTGAATCTTCTCCAAGGCGAGCTCAGGCGCAGTGGCTTCGAAGAACTGATTGCCGGCGGCGTCGTGCTCACCGGCGGCAGTGCAAAGATGGAGGGCATCGTGGATTTGGCCGAAGAGCTGTTCCACATGCCCGTTCGACTCGGCCTTCCCCAGTCGGTCACAGGGATGGAAGACACCATCACCGACCCCGTCTATGCGGCCGGGGTTGGGCTCCTCATCTACGCCAGGCAGCATCGGTTCGCTGGCGCAGCTGACCACCAGAGCGCAGGCGTTTGGGGGCGTCTGCGCAACTGGCTAAGCGGCAGCTTTTGACGATGGTGGCGGGCGAGAGACTCCCCGCGGCCCGAGGGGAACAGGTTGAATTGCAGCAGACCAGCAACATTCGCGAGGTAACTGATATGAGCTTCGAGCTAGTGGACACCCAAACCCAGAATGCGGTGATTAAGGTCATCGGCGTCGGCGGTGGCGGAGGTAATGCCGTCAATCACATGGCGGCTGCCAACATCGAGGGTGTCGAGTTCATCTGTGCGAACACCGATGCCCAGGCACTCGAGAACGTCTCGGTCAAGACCGTGCTGCAATTGGGTGCCGGCATCACCAAAGGACTTGGCGCCGGCGCCGATCCCGACGTCGGGCGCAGAGCCGCCGAGGAAGATCGCGACCGCATCAAGGATCTGCTCGATGGCGCCGACATGGTCTTTATTACCGCCGGCATGGGCGGGGGCACCGGCACCGGCGCAGCCCCGATCGTCGCGTCCGTTGCGCGCGAGCTTGGCATCTTGACCGTTGCCGTGGTCAGTAAGCCCTTCGTCTTTGAGGGAGGCAAGCGCGCCAAGGCCGCCCTTGATGGCATCCTCGAGCTTGAGAAGCATGTCGACTCGCTGATCACGATCCCGAACGACAAGCTGCTCGCGGTCCTTGGCAAGCAGATGACCCTGCTCGACGCCTTCAGTGCCGCCAATGACGTCCTGCTGAACGCGACCCAGGGCATCGCCGAGCTGATCACCCGTCCAGGCCTGATCAACGTCGACTTTGCCGACGTCAAGACCGTGATGTCCGGCATGGGCGTCTCGATGATGGGCACCGGCTCAGCCACCGGCGAGAACCGCGCACGCGAGGCCGCCGAGAAGGCGATCAACAGCCCGCTGCTCGAGGATATCGATCTGGCCGGCGCCAACGGCATCCTGGTCAACATCACGGCAGGCATGACGCTGACGATCGGCGAGTTCGATGAGGTCGGCAACACCGTGCGCGATTTCGCCGACGACAACGCCACCGTCGTGGTCGGTACCGTGATCGATCCGGAGCTGGAAGAAGAGCTTCGGGTGACGGTGGTCGCGACCGGGCTCGGCGATCGCAAGGCCGAGCGTCTCGCCGCCCGCGGCGGTGAGCCGAAGATTCGCTTGGTCGACACCGATCCGCGCGACGGCTCAGCGCCAGACTACCGAAACATGGACCAGCCTGCCTACCTCCGGAACAAGCGCGCCGCCAGCACGGGTGGCGAAGCAACCGCAGAAGATCTCGACTATCTCGATATCCCGGCCTTCCTGCGTCGTCAGGCGGATTGACCTCGACGGATTGACCTAGGACAACCCCTAACCCGGATTATTGGATAGAAATCAGACGTTTTACTTGCAAAAACATTCAATGCTTGATAAAAATCCGGGAAAACCCTAACATGTCAAGCACATTGAATCTTGCATACCACAAAGGCCCAGGGACGGGCGTTGTCGCATGCTGCAAGCAACGTCCCAAGACGCGGTCCAGCAATGGTGCTCATGGCCGCAACGCTCGGAGGAGCGCCAATGATCCGCCAGCGAACACTGAAGAATGTGATTCGGGCGACCGGCGTCGGTTTGCACACCGGCGACAAAGTCTATCTGACGCTTCGTCCCGCAGCGGCCGATACCGGAATCGTCTTTCGCCGCACCGACCTCGACCCCGTGGTCGACATCCAAGCCAACCCCCTCAATGTCGGCGACACCAGACTCTCGACCACCCTGACCAATGGCGACGTCCGGGTCTCGACGGTCGAGCACCTGCTGTCTGCCTTTGCCGGTCTGGGTATCGACAACGCCTTTGTCGACCTGAGCGCGGCCGAGGTCCCGATCATGGATGGCAGCGCTGCACCCTTTGTGTTCCTGCTGCAATCGGCCGGAATCGAGGAGCAGAACCGTCCGCGTCGCTTTATCGCGATCAAGAAGCCCATCGTTGTCGAGGATGGCGACAAGTTCGCCCGCTTCGACCCGCTCGACGGATTCAAGGTCGAGTTTTCGATCGACTTCGACCATCCAGTTTTCGCCTCACGTCTGCAAACAGCGACGGTCGACTTCTCGACGACCTCGTTCGTCAAGGAGGTCAGTCGGGCCCGCACCTTCGGATTCCTGCGCGACATCGAGGCGCTGCAGCAACAGAATCTCGCGCTCGGCGGCAGCCTCGACAACGCTGTCGGGGTGGATGATTTTCGGGTGTTGACTGAAGGCGGCGTTCGCTACGAAGACGAGTTCGTGAACC
>NZ_JBUDPI010000012.1:0-24879 GCF_054919635.1 Halochromatium sp.
ATCTCGGCCACTATGCCTGGCCGAATCGCGACGACATCGATAATCCCGTCGCGCACGAGTGGTATCGCGATCGCCATGAACGTGATCCCGAGGGCATCGAGCCGCTGGTCGACCCCAAGACTGGCGAGACGCTGCCCAAGCCCGGCTATGATCCAGGCCGCTTCTTCGGCATCGACGCCCAGAGTCTGGACCCAAGCTGGTACCACCAAGACGGCTTCATCTGCGGTGGCGACTGGGAGAGCGCCCATCCGCTGCAGCAGAAGCACCTGGCCGGTGACTGCATCGATCTGGCCACTGAGCGCCAGAACGTCAAGGACTATCTGATCAGCGCCATCAATCGCTATCTCGACATGGGCGTCGACGCGCTGCGCATCGACACCGTCAAGCACGTCGAGCGCGACAACCTGCTCGAGTACGTGAATGCCTGGAAGGCGCACAAGCCCGGCCTCTTCGTGTTCGGCGAGAACCTGGTCAAAGGCTATGGCCGGGGCGATCTCGGCGGCGGCGACAATGGTCCGAGCGAGATCCGACCCTGGTGGTACACCCGCCTCGGCCACGACCCTCGCGACCCGAACAGCGGCGGTGATTCCGGCTTCCCCCAGCTCGACTTCGGCCTGTTCTCGACCTTCCGCGACACCGTCAGCAAGGGCACCTTTGCCGGCACCGCGCAGGTGCTGTCGATGGACTGGATCTACGGTGACGCGACCAGCCTGGTCACCTTTCTGCAGAACCATGACGTCGGCCCTGACAACGACTTCAAGTACCGCTTCAAGGGCGAGGACTGGATGGCCGCCGCGGCCTACAACCTGCTCTGGACCGCACGCGGCATCCCCTGCCTCTACTATGGCGAGGAGATCGCCTTCATGCGCGGTGCGCCGCAGGATGTCGAGGGCGAGAAGGACACACTGGAGAGCACCGGCCGCGCCTACTTCGGCGACCATCTCGAGGAGGATCGCATCGCCGATACCCAGGCCCGCCCGCTCTATCGCCACATCCAGCGGCTAAACCTGATCCGTCGCCAGGTCCCAGCCCTGCAGAAGGCCGCGATGACCCAGGTGCAGGAATGGGGCAGCGGTATGGCCTTCGTCCGCGACCTCTCGGCCGAAGGCTCCTATGCCGTGGTTGGCCTGGCCATCGGCAGTGATCAGCAGGTGGAGGTCGGCGATATCCGCCCTGGCCTCTATCGCGACGCGGTCAGCGGCGCCGAACAGCAGAGCAACGGCCACCTCAGCTTCCAGGTCAAGGGCAGCTCAGCCGGGATCTGGGTGCTGGACGGCCCCGGCAAGATTGGCGCCGATGGCACCTATCTGCACTGACTAGGCGACAGAGTCACCGCTGTCGGGCCGCCCTAAGGGGCGAGCAGCGAGCACCCGTTTCTGCTTGGCAATCGAGGTCATCCAGTCCCATGAGCACACGCCTGACCACTACGCAGCCACGCGCCCAACGCTGGCGCCTGATCGACGCCCTCGTCACCGGCGCGGCACTCACCCTGATGCTGATCGGACTGCTGTGGATGATCCTGACCGACCGGGGACTGATCGACGAGCAGATCGATCTCGACCAGGCACCGGTGACGGTCTATCGGCCAACCGCCAGCGGTCAGATGCCGGTCGTCGTGATAGCCCATGGCTTCTCCGGCTCGCGCCAGATGATGGAGCCCTTTGCCCGCACCTTGGCCCGAAACGGCTATACGGCGCTGAGCTTCGACTTTCCAGGCCACGGGGCCAATCCGCTGCCGTTGGAGGGCGAGATCGGCGACGAGCGTCGCGCTCAGGACCTGCTCGATGCACTGGCAGCGGTTGTGCGCTATGCCAGCGAGCTGCCTCAGTACGATGGTCGACTCGCGCTTCTTGGTCATTCCATGGCCGGCGATATCGCCGTCCGTTACGCAGGTCATGATGCCGAGCAGCGTCGTGAGCTCGATGCCATCGTCGCCGTGTCCCCCTATCTTTCCGAAGACCTAGGTGAGCACCGACGCGGCGAAACCCCGGACAATATGCTGTTCGTCTACGGGGAATGGGAGCCGCAAATGATCCTCGACCAAGGCCGTGCCGCCGTCGCTGCGGTCGCCGATCTGACGAGCAGTGAGGTCGAGCCCAACGTCACCTACGGTGATCATGAGACCGGCAGTGCACGTCGGTTGGTCATCGCCGATGATGTCGAGCACATCGGTGTCCTCTACAGTGGCACCGCGCTCGAGGCCGCCCTGGACTGGCTGAACCAGGTCTTCGATCACCGAGGCAGTGGCTGGATCGATGCCCGCGGCCCCTGGCTTGGGCTCTACTTCCTCGGCGTCGTGCTACTCGCCTGGCCGCTCTCACGCCTGCTACCCCAAGTGAGCACTGAGCCACTGGGCGCGGGTCTCGACTGGCGCAGGCTACTACCGGCCGCCCTGCTTCCGGCACTGCTGACGCCGTTGATCTTGCGTCCCTTCCCGAGCGATGTCCTGCCGATTGCGAGTGCCGACTACATCGCCTTGCACTTTGCGGTCTATGCGCTGCTCAGCGGTCTCATGCTGCTTTTGCTGCATCGACGATCGGCCGAGGCTCAGGTTGGCAGCCAGACCCCGAGCCAAACGACGACATCCCGTCTCGCTAGGCTCGGTACCCGCCTGCACAAACAGGCAGACATCTCGGTCTCGGGTTTCATGATTGCCCTGCTAGCGGTGATCGCCTATCAGACCCTCAGCATTGCGCTGCCGACCGACCTCTTCGTCGCCGCCTTCCTGCCCGACCCCCACCGCTTTGGCATCTCGGCGGTGCTCCTGATCGCGACCGCGCTCTGGTTTGTCACCGATGAATGGCTGACGCGTGGCCAGGGGGCCTTCGTGGGGGGCTATGCACTGACCAAGCTGTTGTTCCTGGTCTCGCTGATGTTGGCCGTGGTGCTGAACCTCCAGGAACTGTTCTTCCTTGTCATCATCATTCCCGCGATCCTGGTCCTCTTCGTGGTCTTCGGCCTATTCAGCAGCTGGATCTACCGACGCACTGGGCATCCCTTGGTCGCAGCGCTTGCCAACGCGCTGGCCTTCGCGATCGCCATCACAGTCAGTTTCCCCATCGCGGACTGAGACTCAAGCAGCGCCAGTTCCCAGCGCCGATAGAGCGCCGATAGAGCATCAATAGAGCACCGCCAGAATCGATAGCAAACCTGCGGCCAATCTGGCTGACGATCGCGTCAGCGCGAGAACTGCGTCATAGTTCACGGGATGCAACGTTGCCGTAACAGGTCGGGGGTGCTATAGCCAGAGAGGCTCACCACCGAGCACGAGATGACAACGCAGCCATAGATGCCCTTCGATGACCCGCTCCGATGAAACAGCCTCCCACCCCGGCAACCACATCATCACGGAGTCGACGCCCTCGGGCACCCAAGAGATCATCACCCAGGTTAAGCCATCCAAGCCTCAACGCATCCTCCAATTCACTGACCTGCATCTCTTCGCCGAACCCGAGCATCAACTCTATGGCCAATGCACCCGGGAGCGCTTCGAGCAGGTGCTCGCGCAGGCGCAAGCCACAACCGATTGGCCACCGAGCGCGATCCTCTTTACCGGCGACCTCGTGCACGATGAGCGTGCCGAGGGCTATCGTTATCTTCGCCAATGCATCGACGCGCTCGGATGCCCCTGTTTCTGCATCCCGGGAAACCACGACCGCCCCGATCTCCTTGCCGCAGAGGTTGAGCTTGGCGCAGACCGTGACTTTCGCGTCAAGCGCCTTGGCCCTTGGGACCTCCTGCTGCTCGATTCGACCAGGCGGGGTTCGTCCGCAGGCCGCCTCCGTCCTCAGACCCTCTCCGCGCTAGATCAGCATCTCCAAACGTTCCATCAGCGCCCAGCCCTTGTCGCCCTTCACCACCAGCCAATCCCCATTGGCAGCCGCTGGCTCGACACCATGCAGGTCGAGAACGGCGCCGACCTCATCGCCCTCGGCGAGCGATATCCACAGCTCAAGGTCATCCTCTGGGGTCATATCCATCAAGCCTTCGACCGCCAGCTGCAGGGCCCCCGTCTGCTCGCCACCCCATCCACCTGCTCTCAGTTCAAGCCGGGAAGCGATGACTTCGCCGAAGACCGGCTGCCACCCGGTTATCGCTGGCTCGAGCTGCAGCCACAGGGCGGCGTGCGCACTGGGATCGAGCGTCTCAGCGCCGAGGCTTGGGTCAGCTAACACGCAGGCCGAAACCTCCGAGCTGACCCGTTCCGGCTCACTGGGTCGAGAACCCGCTTAGCGGTCGATAGTCTTGCGCCTCACAGGTGACGGCAGAGACCTCAGCCGCCGAAGGTCCACGGTGCAGCCAGGCCTTGAAGCCGTCGAGCGCGTCGGAGTCGCCGCAGGCGAGCACCTCGACCCGACCATCGGGCAGGTTGCGGGCGTAGCCGGTGATATCGGCACGTTGCGCCGCATGGGCAGCGGAGGCGCGAAAGGAAACGCCTTGTACGCGGCCACTGACGAGGCAGCGCATACAGTGTGCACCGGCCCTGTCGGTTGTTTGCTTTGCATCCGTCATGGGTCCTCCTCTCGTGGGAACTTGCCCCGGCTGGGGTAATCAGGTCGGGGTATCTGGGTTGGTCCTACTCAGACAATGCCGCTTGCTGGTCAGTGTCGCGTTTGGCTCGCTTGTACTTGGTGAAGGTGGTGTCCTTGTAAGCCTCTTCGACCACGTACTGACCGAGCAGCATGAACTCCTCGCTATCGCGCGTGGCACCGGTGTAACGGGCGACCAGATCACCGTCGAGGTCGAAGAAGGCGAACACCGGCGTGGCCCGCACACGGAACTGCTTGAGCGCGAAATCCTTCTGTGTATCCGGATTGCCGGCAAAATCGACCACTTCGATATCCCCTTCGACATCCACTGGGAAGATCAGGAAGTGCTCACGGAAGTAGTCCTGCACCCCGGGCTGATTGAGCACGGTGGTCTTCATCCGATGGCAGAAGGGGCATTCGTCCATCTCGAACATCAGCAGAATCCCCTCTTTCCCCTCCGCGCGCGCTGTTTCCAATTCCTCGCTGAAGTCACCGAAGGTCTGGTTGAAGAAGTACTGGCCCGGATCGCGGCCAGGATCGGCGGCCAGCACCGAGCTGCTCAGCAGCATCAACAGCGGTGCCAGCAGCCAGGGAGCCGATGCGATCGGTTTAGTCGTTTGGAACATCGAAGATTCCTCATCAGAGATGGATGGATATTGGTATTGTTCGCATTGTGGTAACAATGCCCTGCCCATTGCAACGCTGTCATGGCCCGATCAATGGCCTGATCAGCGCAGCCCGCTCAGCATGGTCCGATCAGCGCAGCAAGATCAGCATGGCCCGATCAGCAACCATCGCCCAGCAACCGTCGCCCAGCAGACTTTCGCTATGACCACAACCATCGGCCAACTGTTGCAGGGCAGCCTGGGTATCACTCTGTTGCTGCTGATTGCCTGGCTCGCCAGCGAGGACCGGCGTGGCATCTCCCTGCGGGTCGTCATCGGCGGGCTCGTGCTGCAGATCGCCCTCGCCGTGCTCCTGCTGGGCATCCCGCAGGCGCGCGGCATCTTCATCGCGATCAACGGCGTCGTCGAGGGACTGCAACAGGCTACCAAGGCTGGCACCAGCTTTGTGTTTGGCTACCTGGGCGGGGGCGACCCCCCGTTCGAGGTCGTCGAGGCTGGCAATCGCTTCATCCTCGCGGTCGAAGCACTGCCGTTGATCCTGGTGATCGGTGCCCTCTCTGCGCTCCTGTTCTACTGGCGCCTGCTGCCATGGCTGGTCAATGCCTTCGCCTGGCTGTTGCGCCACAGCCTCGGCATCGGTGGCGCGCTCGGGCTGGGCACCGCGGCCAACATCTTCATGGGCATGATCGAGTCGCCACTGCTGGTCAAGCCCTATCTCAGAGCCATGACCCGCGGCGAGCTGTTCGCGCTGATGGTCACCGGCATGGCAACCATCGCTGGCACCGTGATGATCCTCTATGCAAGCCTGATCAGCGGGGCCATCCCAAATGCCCTCGGCCACATCCTGACCGCCTCGCTGATCAGCGCGCCCGCGGCACTGCTGCTCGCTGAGATCCTCGTACCCTTCCATCGCGACCGCAGCAGCGCGGAGCCAACCCCGCAGATCGAAAGTCCCGCAACCGGCGCGATGGACGCCATCACCCGTGGCACGCTCGATGCCATCCCGCTGCTGCTGAACATCATCGCGATGCTGATCGTGATGGTCGCCCTGGTGACGCTGGCTAACGAGCTGCTCGGCTTCTTGCCAACGGTGACCGGCGAGCCGCTGACGCTGGAGCGGATGCTCGGCTGGCTGTTCGCGCCGGTGGTCTGGCTCATCGGCATCCCCTGGCAAGAGGCGACCACGGCGGGCGCACTGATGGGCACTAAGACCGTACTCAATGAGCTGCTCGCCTACATCGCGCTGGCCGATCTACCGGAAGGGGCCTTATCCGAGCGCAGCGAATTGATCATGACCTATGCCCTCTGCGGCTTCGCCAACCTCGGCAGCCTCGGCATCCTGCTCGGTGGACTCGGCAGCATGGTGCCCGAGCGCCGCGCCGAGATCGCCGCGCTCGGCTTCAAATCGATCTTTGCCGGCACGCTTGCCACGCTGATGACCGGGGCGGTCGTGGGATTGCTGCTATGACGGCTGCCCAAACAGCAGGCCAAGATCAATCGCGATCCTCACACCACGCTAACAAGTCGTCGATGGTGCTATAGCTCGTTGCTTCCATGGAAGGATGCCATCTCGCGGGTTGGTGGTCAGCTCAACAGTCGAAACTGGCACTCGGCCTGCGCTAGATCGACCTCTGCCAGGGCCAAAGGCACGCGTTGATCCAAAGACAAGCTCTGCTTGGCGCGCACGCGCGTCTCCAAGGCCAGCTCCGGGATCAGCACCGTGGCCTTACGCTCTTGCAGCTCGACCACGACGCCCTCGCCTTGCCATTTGGGCTGCTGTTTCAGATGCACCAGCTTCCAATGTAGGTTGGATTGTCGCTCGGCGCGGCGCACGATGATCCCGCCCTGATCGGCCTCACCGGCACGCTGGCTGACCTGCTCGGCGCTCAGCGGCTCTTGGCCGCGCAGATGCTGGCGCAGCTGTTGATGGACCAGCAGGTCGGCATAGCGTCGCAGCGGACTGGTGGCCCGGGTGTAGGCATCGAGTCCGAGACCGAAGTGACGTCCAGGCTCACCGACGACGGTGCGGCTCGGCTTGAACAGCCGCCGGTAGGCATACATCGCGGCAATGCCAACCGGTTGCTCGATGCGCTCTGGGGCCGGCTGGGTGGCATAGGGGATCGGCAAGCCTCGTGCGAGACAGTAGCGGGCTGCTGCCTCGCCCGCCATCAGCATCAGCTCGGTGACCATCGAGCGCGAGCCGGTGCGCTCGATCGGGCGGATCAAGACCTGATCCTCGTGCAGCCGCACGCTCACCTCGGGCAGATCGATCTCGGCCGCACCTTGCGCCAGGCGGCGCTGGCGATAACGCTCGGCGATCTGCGCCAGCTCGGCAAGCGGCGCTCGCTCCAGCTGCCGGTCGGCCTCGGCATAACTAAGCCGCTGCACCTGCACCAGGCTGGGTTGGATCTGGATATCGCTGATCTCCCCCTGCGCATCCAGCAGCATGCCGAATGAGAGCGCCGGCGAGCGGGACTCGAGCCCCAGCCCGAGCTGCTCGGTGATGGCCACCGGCAGCATGTGGATGGTGCCTTCGGGGAGATAGAGATTGGCTCCGCGGGCCCGCGCCTCGCGGTCGAGCTCGGAGTCTGGCGCCACCAGCGCGGCGACATCGGCGACATGGACCCAGACCCGATCAGCATCCAGGCTGATCGCGTCATCGGGATCTTGGTTGCCCTCATCATCGATCGCGAACGCCGGCAGATGGGTCAGATCCGGTCGTTCCGGCTCACCGGGCCTGTCGACGGCCGCCGCCAAGCTCGGGACCGGCAGCTCCGGATTGCCGACGGGCGCGCCAACCCGGGCCGGATAGGGGTTGTGCATCGGCGGCCAATAGCCGGCCGAGACCAACAGCCGATGGGCGCTGATCGGGCTCTCCTCGTAGCCCAGCGCCTTCAGGATACGGCTGTGCGCGCCCTGCATGGTGGCGAGCCGATCGACCTCGCCGAGCGCGCTTCGGGCCTCGGGCTCGATGCGGCCCTCGCGCAGTCGCTGCAGCAACGCTGCCCAGGCTTGATTGGCCTTGGCCTTGGCCTCCCGCTCGGCCCGGTCACGCTCGATCAGCTCGCCGTCGCGCGGGCGCAAGGCCTCAGTGGTCCCCTCAAACCAGAGCCCTTCGTTGAGTCGCTCCCAAGCACCCCAGGCGGCGCCTGGGCTATGCTCACCATAGAGCAGCTCAGCCAGCTCCTTCAGGTCCGTCTCGCTGCCCTCAAGCAGTTCCCAGGCCTCCTGTGGATGGACCTCTGGTGGACGCAGCTCGGTCAAACTGGAGACCGGCCCAGGATGCAGCGACAGGACATCCTTAGGCCGCACGCGCTTGGTCTGCCCGCCCTCGATCTCGATCTCGATCTTCTCTGCCGCGGCCAGCACCCGCGCCGGTCGATTCTTATAAACGACCAGACTGCCGGTCCGTGGAATGGCTTGATGCAAAGACAAAGCGTTGTTATCTCCGGTGCAAGATCAGACAAGCAAGTGCGCAATCCTGTCGCATGAACAGACGGGCAGCTTGATGCCAAACCGGACACTATATCAGCTGCACTCAAGGCGCGGCCCGATCCGCTATCATGCCGCTATCATCTCGGTATCATCCCCTGGCACTCGACCGAGCCGCGAGCTATCGACCCCGTTAACAATCCTATCAGCGATCTCAGACCAACAGTCCGGCGGCTCAACCCACAAGGGCGGCCGCCGCACGAGAGCCCCACTATGCACCAAGACTGGCAAGCCTTTCTCGATTCTCAGGGTGGCCGCATCGGCGAAGACGGCGCCGCGTACTTCGACAACGCGCCGGCCGAGCCCGACTGTGCCGTCGTCGACCTCTCGCACTATGGCTTGATTGCCATTAGCGGCCCCGAGGCACATGACTTCCTACAAGGACAGGTCAGTAACGATCTCCGCGAGATCTCCGAAACCCACAGCCAGCTCAGTAGCCATTGCAGCCCGAAGGGTCGAATGCTCGCCAACTTCCGCGTGCTGCGCGTCGAAGACAGCCTGTTGCTCGTATTGCCACGGGCGCAGAAGGAGAGCCTGCAGAAGCGCCTGCGGATGTTCCTGCTGCGCGCCAAGGCACAGATCGACGATGCCAGCGACGCCTTGGTCTGCTTGGGCGTTATCGGCGACTGTGCCGAGCCATCACTGACCCATGCCTTTGGACGTCTCCCGGAGCTGCCGAACGCGATGGTCCGCGCCGGCGACACCGCCTTGATTCGAGTCGCCGACCCGACCCCCCGTTTTCTATTGATCGGACCTGCCGAATCCGCTCGGGCGGCCTGGGAAGCCGCCCGGGCAGCTGGCGCCGACGCCGCGAGCCCAGATGCCTGGGCCTTGCAGGACATCCGTGCCGGACTCCCGATCGTGCTCCCGGAGACGAGCGACGCCTTCATCCCGCAGATGGCCAACATGCAGCTCATCGACGGGGTCAGTTTCCACAAAGGCTGCTACACCGGCCAAGAGGTGGTCGCCCGGATGCAGTATCTGGGTAAGCTCAAGCGACGGATGTATGTGGCCGAGGCCGCACTCGAGGCCGACGCCGAGCCGCCAAGGCCAGGCACCCCCCTCAGCTCAACCAGCAGCAGCTCGGAGCAGGCACCGGGCCGCGTCGTCGACGCCCGCAGCACCCAGGCTGGCCATTGGGAGATGCTGGTCGTCGCCGAGATCAGCGCCGCCGAGCAGGGCGAGCTGCGTCTCGGGGACGATGGCCCCCCACTCAAGCTCAGCCCACCGCCCTATGGCTTTCCGGCTGAGTGTTGAGCGCAGTGTCCAAAAACGCCAACCAGGGGCCACCGAAGGCCCAACCGACAGGCTGATCTAGTCAGACCGCCGCCAATAGCGCGAATCAATCATCAGAATCCTATGACCGAAACCCTACATAACGTCGATCACGCCGAGGTCAGCAAGTTCGAGGCCCTCGCCTCGCGTTGGTGGGACCCGGACAGCGAGTTCAAGCCTCTTCACGAGATTAACCCTCTGCGGCTCAGCTATGTACAAAGCCGGGTCGCACTCGATGGACGCGAGGTGCTCGATGTCGGCTGCGGCGGCGGTATCCTGTCCGAGGCCATGGCGCTCGCCGGTGCCAAGGTCACCGGTATCGACATGGGCGAGGAGCCGCTCAAGGTCGCCGAGCTACACACGCTGGAGACCGGGGTCGAGGTCGATTACCGTCAACTGCCGGTCGAGCAGCTGGCCGGCGAGCGCCCGGCCAGCTTCGATGTGGTCACCTGCATGGAGATGCTCGAGCATGTGCCTGACCCGGGCTCGGTGATCGACGCCTGCGCACGTCTGGTACGCCCCGGCGGCTTTGTCTTCTTCTCGACCTTGAACCGCAACCCGAAGAGCTACCTGTTCGCGATCATCGGCGCCGAGTATGTGCTGAATCTACTGCCGCGCGGCACCCATGATTTCGCCCGTTTCATCCGACCCTCCGAGCTCGATCGCTGGGTGCGCTCCACACCGCTGCGCATCACCGACATCACCGGCCTGAGCTACAACCCGGTCACGCGGCACTATTGGCTGTCGAAAGACATCGATGTCAATTATCTGGTCACCTGCCAGATGCCTCGTGTCGTTGATGCCTGAGCCGACGCCCGCAAACGCGGTGCTGTTCGACCTGGACGGCACCTTCGCCGATACCGCGCCAGACATGGCCGCAGCGCTGAACCGGCTGCTGACCCGTTACGACCGCCCACCGGTGCCGCTCGAGCAGGCGCGTGCACATGTCTCTTCCGGCTCGCGCGGGATGTTGGCAGTTGGTTTCGGACTGCTGCCCGGCGATCCGGACTACGAAGCCCTGCGCAGCGAATACCTCACACTCTACGCCGCTGACATCCACTGCGAGACCTGCCTGTTTCCCGGCATCGCCGATCTCGTCGAGGCGCTTGAGGCACGCGGGACCTGCTGGGGCATCGTCACCAACAAGCCAGGCTGGCTGACCGACCCCTTGCTGGAGGCGATGGCGTTGCCGTTCCAGCCCGCCTGCGTGGTCAGTGGCGATACCGCGGCCCGCGCCAAGCCGCATCCCGACCCCCTCTTCCATGCCTGTGGCCTCATCGATCGCGACCCGCTGGCGTGCTGGTATGTCGGCGACGACCAGCGCGACGTCCTCGCTGGACGCGCCGCTGGCATGCGCACCCTCGCTGCCCTCTATGGTTATCTCGGCATCGAGCTGCATCCGCGCGACTGGGGCGCTGATGGGCTGCTCGAGCACCCGCTCGAGGTGCTGCGCTTTCTCGATCTTGACGCGCCAATCGGCGTCTCAGCTGCGGCGAGCTAAGCCTGAGCCTATGCCCGTCAAGCCGGCCAGGCCAGACCAACAGCCCAAGGCGTCTGCGGCCGAGCCGGCTGACGCTGGTGGCATGACCGGTCCAGACCAGGGGCCAAGTGCTGCCAGTCTCGAATGGGGGTTTCCAAACCGCACCACCCCCGCAGGTTCCAGTGCCTATTATGCGGTGCGCATGAGCAAGGGCCGGCATCGCAATACGCTCGCGGCGCTGTTCGCGCTCCGCGCCGAGCTGCAGGCGATCCCCGATCAGGTCAGCGATCCAGGCATCGCTCGCATCAAGCTCGATTGGTGGCGCAGCGAGATCGATCGCCTCTTTGCCGGCGAGCCACGGCATCCGCTGAGCCAGCGCTTGGCACCTGTGATCAATGAATACGGTCTTTCGCAAGCCGCCTTCATCGACCTCATCGACGCAGTCGATCGTACCCTGCGCGCACATCGCCACCCCGACCTGCAGGCACAACGCCAGAGCGACGAGCAAGACCTCGGCGCCCTGTTCGAGCTCATCGCTCGTTGCGAAGGCGCTAACGCTGATGACCAGGGCCAGCTCACCACAGCGCGACGTACGGGTGGCTGGTGTGCCCAAGTGCGGCGCATCCGCGACGCCGGCCTCTTGCTGCGCCGCGGTCGCGAGGTACTTCCGGCCGACCAGCTCGCCGCGGCCGGACTCAGCCATGAGCAGCTCGCCAGCGCCGACGGCCGCCAACGCCTCCCGGAGCTCTTGCGACCAATTGCCGAGCAATTGCTTGCAACGGCACCCGATCAGGCGGAAGCAGAGACAGAGGCAGAAACAGGGGCAGAGGCAGAGGCAGAGCCCAAGCAGGCCCAACCTGGACAAGCGACAGCCAACCCCCAGCACCTCAAGCGATTTCGCGCATTGCTGACACCCAAAACGCGTCGGACATCGACCAACCTGACGCCAGCCATCCGAGTCCAGCTCCGCTTGCATCAAGACCTGCTAATGGTTCTGGAGCGCAGCAACTTCGATGTCGCCGATCAACGCATCGGCCTCACCCCGCTGCGGAAACTCTGGCTGGCTTGGAGGGCGAGCGTGCACAGGTCTACGGCCCTAGCAACGATGCGCTAAGCTCACTGATCGTTACCACAAACGAGGCTCGCACACCCCTTTCTGCCCAAACTCGGGAACTCGGTGAGAGAAGTCACTCGATGACAAAGGATGCGCACCCCATCGACATTCGCTGGCAACAACGCCTGAGCAACTACTTGCGCGCGCTAAGCCAGCTACAGGAAGCTGTGCAGCTGCGCACCCACGCCCGCTCTCGCGCTTGGAGCAGCAAGGACTGATCAAAGCCTTCGAGCTCACCCAAGAACTAGGCTGGAATCTGATGAAGGATTACTTTGAATATCAAGGCAATCCCAACATCACGGGCTCTCGCGATGCGATCCGCGAGGCCTTCAAGCGCGGCCTGATCCATGATGGGGATGGCTGGATGGCGACCATCCGCAGTCGCAATCTCTCGGCGCATACCTACGATGAGGCCCGCGCCAATCAGTTGGCTCAGATCATCGCCGAGCGCTATCTCGCGTTGTTCCAGGCCTTTGCCGAGCGCATGCAGGCACTGATGGCGAACCAAGATGACTGATCAGCAACCGTTCGGATTGCCGCCGGGCGTCGTCGCCCAGCTCCGCGATGAACTTGCCCGCACCCGGCATCTGCAGCGCGCGGTCATCTTTGGCTCGCGCGCCAAAGGCAATTATCGTCGGGGCTCGGATATCGACATCGCGCTCGTTGGCCCAGCGCTAACCGAAGCCGATCTAGCGGCCCTGGAAGGCCGCATCGACGACTTGCTGCTGCCTTATCAGATCGATATCTGCCAGGTTGAGTCTGTTGAAAACACAGCCTTGCTCGCACACATCGAACGGGTTGGTCAGCAGCTGTATCCGGCATCCTGATCGTTTCGCTGTCGCGGGCGATTATCGCCGGCCCTTTGGCCATGGCAGATTCCAAGTCTCGCCCAGACTCTCGCGCCGCTCGCTCGGCCCAGTCTTCGTTTGCACCCTTAGGATAACCCGACTGCCCTACTGCGGCACGGCTGCTAGAATGAGGCCATGTTTGCCCAGCCTGGCCGCAAGGCCCCTGCCTCAATGGACATACTCCTTGCCAATCCCCGCGGCTTTTGTGCCGGTGTCGACCGCGCCATCGAGATCGTTGAGCGCGTGCTCGAGCTCTATGGCGCACCGATCTATGTGCGCCATGAGGTCGTGCACAATCGCTATGTGGTCGATGATCTGCGCAACCGCGGCGCCATCTTCGTCGACGAGATCGAGGCCATCCCCAACGGCGCCACCTGCATCTTCAGCGCCCATGGGGTCTCACAACAGGTGCGCGAGCAGGCCGCCGCGCGCGAACTGCGCATCTTCGACGCGACCTGCCCCTTGGTCACCAAGGTCCATCTCGAGGTGGCCCGACACTGCAAGGCCGGGTTCGACGTGGTGCTGATCGGCCACCGCGGCCATCCGGAGGTCGAAGGCACGCTCGGCCAGTGCCAGGCCGATGGCGGGCGCATGCACCTGATCGAGACCGCTGAGGAGGTCGTCGGGCTCGAGGTGGCCGACCCCGATCGCGTCGCCTATGTGACCCAGACCACGCTCTCGGTCGATGACACCGCAGGCGTCATCGAGGCTTTACAGGCGCGCTTCCCAAACCTGGTCGGCCCGAAGAAGAGCGACATCTGCTACGCGACCCAGAACCGACAGGACGCGGTACGCGAGCTCGCCGCCAACGCAGAGCTGATGCTGGTGGTCGGCTCGGCCAACAGTTCGAACTCGAACCGACTGCGCGAGCTGGCCGAGAAGCAAGGCATCCCGGCCTACCTGATCGATGGCGCGGACGATATCCAACGCGACTGGCTGAGCCCCGGCAGCCGCGTCGCGCTGACCGCTGGCGCATCGGCGCCCGAGCTGCTGGTCGAGCAGGTCATCGCCAGGCTCCAGGAATGGGGCGCTGGTGAGGTCAAGGAACAATCCGGCATCCGCGAGCAGGTGGTGTTCGCGCTGCCCAAAGAGCTACAGCCGACGAGTGCCGAGCCTCTTCGGGAGGCGATTGCCGAGCAGAATAACCTGTGAGCATGACAAAGATCCTGATTATTGGCGGTGGGGTCATCGGCCTGATGACCGCGCGCGAGCTGGCGAACGCCGGCGCCAAGGTCACGCTGGTGGAGATGGGTAGCACCGGCAAGGAATCATCCTGGGCCGGTGGCGGCATCCTCTCGCCGCTCTATCCTTGGCGCTATCGCGGAGCGGTCACGGCGTTGGCGAGCTGGAGCCAGCGTCTCTATCCCGACTATTGCGAGGCCCTGTTCGAAGAGACCGGTGTCGACCCTGAGTACAACCGCTCCGGGATGATGATTCTCGACCCGGACGCGCCCGATCTGGCCCTGAACTGGGCGGAGACCGAACAGGCCACAATGGAGATCCTGGATCGCGCTGCGATCGCTGACAAAGAGCCGGGGCTTGGGGTCGACACCGACGGCGCCCTCTGGATGCCTGAGATCGCGCAGATCCGCAATCCGCGGCTGACCAAAGCCCTACATGCCAGCATCAACAAGCGCGTCGAGATGCGCGAGCGCGAGGAGGTGCTGGATCTGCGCGTCGACGATGGCCGCGTGCGCGGTGTCACCACCACCACCGGCTCCATCGAGGCTGAGCACGTCATCGTCTGCACCGGAGCCTGGACCGCGCAACTGCTCGAGAAGCTTGGGCGCAAGCCCGATATCCGGCCGGTGCGCGGACAGATGATCCTGTTCTACGCCAAGCCCGGTCAGATTCGGCATCTCTCGCTCTATCGCGAGCGCTATGTGATCCCGCGCAAGGACGGCCGGGTGCTGATCGGCAGCACCCTCGAGGAAGCCGGGTTTGAGAAGCGCACGACCGCCGAGGCCAAGGAAGAGCTCTACCGGGTCGCCACCGAGATGTTCCCGCTGCTTAAGCGCACGCCGATCGAAGACCACTGGGCGGGTCTGCGACCCGGCTCACCCAGTGGCATCCCCTATATCGGTCCTTACCCCGAGGTCGAAGGGCTCTACGTCAACGCCGGCCATTTTCGCAATGGCCTGGTGACCGGTCCCGCCTCGGCCCGGCTTATCGCTGACCTGGTGCTCGAGCGCGAGCCGATCCTACCGCCGTCGGCCTACGCCTTGGATAGCGCACGGACTTGATGCAGAGCACCAACGCATGAGAACGCGACTGTTCTCAAAGCAGGCGCCGGCTGATCCGCTCCGCGTGCGCCTGTTCCGCGATCTCGTGGTGTTGATCCTGGTGACCGTCGGCATCTTGAGCGCGGCCAGCGCCCTGGTCATCAATGACATCAAACGCGGCTTCGCCGAGGCCCAACTTCAGAGCGCCTCGGCGCTGCTGCGGGACGAGATCAAGGGCCTGCTGCAGCCGGTGCGTCAGCAGTTGCTGATCCTACGCGATGGCGTGCGGAACCGCGACCTGAGACCGACCGACGTGCAGCCATTGAACGAGCAGCTGATGCCGCCGCTCGCGCATATTGGACAGATCGCCGGTGCCGTGTTTGCGGATGACAGCGGGCGCGAGTATTTCCTCCGTCGCGACGGCGAACGCTGGATCACCCTCGAGCGCCAGGCGCCGCCGGAGACCACCGCCAGCAGGGCCCGCACCGCGCGGATCTCCGAATGGCTCAACGACGATGACCGCGTCAGCTCACGCCAACAGCCGAGCACCCACGACCCGAGACAGCGACCCTGGTTCCAAGCGGCGGTGCAAGCGCTCGACGCCGAGCGCCCGGATTCGACATCAGGCACCGGAGTGCCAGCCGCCGCGCAAGCGCCAATCCCACACTCAGACTCAACGCCAGACTTAGCCTCAGCCCCAGACTCGGCCTCAGTCTCAGCCTCAAACTCGACCTCAGCCTCAGCCTCAGCCTCGGATACCGGTCTCGAGACTGAAACGTCCCACAGTCCATCCGGACCCGAGACTGAAACAGCCTCCAGCCCACCGGGACTCGTGGCGAGCGCATCAGTGGTCTGGAGCCAGCCCTATCAGTTTGATTCACTCGACGAGCCCGGCATCACCGCGGCCACGGCCTGGCGCGAGGATGGCGAGCTGCTCGTGCTGGCGCTGGATGTGACGCTCGCTCGGATCTTGACGGCCATTCACGGGCTGCAGGCGACTTCGGCTGGTCGGGGCTTCCTGTTCGATCGCGATGGCGGCGTCTATGGCCCCCCGCCAAGCGGACCCAACAGCCATGAATCCGACTCACGCCCACCGGTCAGCGGCTTCTACAGCGCCGAGCGGCGTCTCGGCGGCGCGACCGCCTTCGAGGCGATCGCGGCTTGGCGCGCCGCCGGTGAGCCGGAGGACCAGCCGGTCCGCTTCGAGAGCGATGGACAATCTTGGTGGGCCGGATTCGTGCCGCTCGACCTAGTGAAACGCAGCGCTTGGGTGGCGGTAGCCTACCCCAGTAGCGGCCCGCTCGGGCTGCTACAACAACGCTGGCCGCTGTTTGCCAGCATCGCGCTGGCCATCCTGGCTCTTGCCATCGGCCTCGCGCTGCTCGTCGTGCGTCGTTACAGCCATCGGCTGCGCGAGCTGCCGAAGCTCAGCATCGACCCGAGCCAGCCCGAGACTGAACTCTATGACCTCATTGGGCGTGGCGAGAGCGCGCATCTCGAATTCAAGTCGACCATGCGCTTGAACCTCCGCAGCGGCAAGAACGATAAGGCCATCGAGCTGGCTTGGCTGAAGGGCGTGGCCGCCTTTCTGAACAGCGAGGGCGGTATCCTGCTGCTCGGGGTGGCCGATGATGGCGAGCGGCTCGGGCTGGCCGCAGACGGCTTCGCCAATGACGACAAGTGCTTGCTTCATTTCAAGAACCTGGTCAATCAGCACCTCGGTGCCGAGGCCATGCGCCATCTGCAGCTGCGGCTCTTTTGGCTTGATGACAAACAGATTGGTGTCATCGAGTGCGAGCCCTCCGAGACGCCCGTCTATCTGCGCCAGAGCAACAGCGGCGAATCGTTCCTGATTCGCACCGGCCCCTCCAATAGCGAGCTCCCGATCAGCCGCGCACTGAGCTATATCAGTAATCGGTTTTAGGCACCGCATTCTGGGGCTCGTTGCCGTCAAGAGAACACCCGCGCTGGAAAGGAAACCAGCGCGAGCCAATTAAGACAGCTTAGCTTGTCTCGGTGTCGGGCTTCGACTTGTTGGATTCCGCTGGAATCGACTGGCGATGCGGTGCAATCCGCTCGCCGATCTTATCGCCGATCCACTGGAACATCACATACAGGCCCGGGATCACCAGGATGCCGAAGATGGTGGCGGCCAACATCCCACCGAGTACCGTGAAGCCCAGATGAATCCGCGAGTTGGCGCCAGCACCTGTAGCTAGCACCAACGGTAACAGGCCGATGATGAAGGCAAGTGCCGTCATCAGCACCGCCCGGAAACGCATCCGAGCACCGGCCAGCGCCGCCTCGAAGCGACTCTTGCCGTCCTCGCGCTGCTCTTTGGCGAACTCGACGATCAGGATCGCGTTCTTGGCCGCCAGGCCAATCAGCAGGATCAGGCCGATCTGGGTATAGAGGTCATTGTCCAGCCCAACCATCCAGAGCGTCAGCAGTGAGCCGAGCACCGCGACCGTGACCGAGGTCAGCACTGCAAAGGGGATCGCCCAGCTCTCATAGAGCGCCACCAGGAACAGATAGCCGAACAACACGGCAAGGCCGAAGATCGCAGCCTCGCCACCAGCACTCTGCTCGGCCTCCTGGTAGGACATCCCGGTCCATTCATAGGAGTAGCCGTCTGGCAACGACTGCTTGGCCGTGGCTTCCATCGCTGCCATGGCTTGGCCGGTCGATTTTCCAGGTGGGGCGCTGCCATTGATCGCCGCGGTAAGGAACTGGTTGTAGCGGAAGATTAGGTCCGCGCCCAGCTCGTTACGGATATCGGCAACCACCTCGATCGGCACCATCTCGCCGCTGTTCGAGCGCACATAGGTGGAGCCGATATCAGCGGCTGCCGAGCGCGCATCCTGCTCCGCCTGCAGGTTGACCTGGAAGGTACGACCTAGATAGGTGAAATTGTTCACATAGGTGCTGCCGAACACCGATTGCATGGTGTTGAACACGGCCGAGACCGGGATGTCCAGGTATTGGGCTTGGGTGCGATCCAGGTCCAGATAGATCCGGGGCGTATCGGCATTAAAGGTCGAATAGGCATTGGACACATCCGGGCTTTGATTGGCCGTGGCCAGATAGCCCTTCAGGACCTGGGTCAGCTCTTGTGGCGACTGTCCACCCAGCGCCTGCAACTGCAGCGCAAAGCCGCCAGCATTGCCAAGACCGGGAATCGGGGGCGGCGGGAAAAGCAGGATATTGGCCGCCGATATCGCGTTGAACTGTGCGCCCATGGTCTCGATCAGACCACGGATCTGGGTCTGAGGCGTGGTGCGCTCATCCCAGGGGTCAAGCACGATGACGGCAAGACCTGCATCCGACGACGGAGAGCTGGTCAGCAGACTATAGCCCGCAACCGTCAGGACATTTGCCACGCCCGGTGTCTTCGCGGCGATCTCGCGAACGTCGCTCAGGACCTCGTTGGTCCGTGGCAGCGCGGCACCAGCAGGGAGACTGGCGTCGAGGAAGAGCACACCTTGGTCCTCGTTCGGCAGGAAGCCGCTCGGCAGGTGATCAAGGATAAGAGCGGCCGAGCCGCCGGCAAGGATGATGAGCAGTCCCGCAACGGCAGAGCGACGCGCGATCAGCGAGACCATATTCACGTAGCCATTACGGGTCTTGTCTAGGCCAACGTTGAACCACTTGAACGGGCCGCGACGCGCCTCCTTCGGGGTCCCGAGGAAGAGCGAGGTCAGCACCGGCGAGAGCGTTAGCGCGTTCAGCGCCGAGATCGCCACCGCGGCCGAGATGGTGACGGCAAATTGTCGGAACAGCTCGCCCGAGATGCCAGGGATAAAGGCCACCGGCGCAAAGATCGCGAACAGGACCAGGGTTGTCGAGATGATCGGTCCGGTCACCTGCTGCATCGCCTTCAGGGTGGCCGCCCGCCGATCGAGTCCTTCCTCGAGCATGATGCGCTGCACGTTCTCGACCACCACGATCGCATCATCGACGACCAGGCCTATCGCGAGCACCACCGCGAAGAGGCTGATGGTATTGGCCGAGAATCCGATGGCGAGCAGGACGATAAAGACGCCGATCAGCGACACCGGGATGGTAACCGCCGGAACGATCGTCGCTCGCAGATCCTGTAAGAAGACATAGACCACGATCAGCACAATGAAAGCGGTGATCGCAAGGGTGACGATGATCTCGTGGATCGAGGCGGTCACGAACAGGGTGGAGTCATACATCACGTCGGCCGCGACCCCGTCCGGGAAGCGCGCCTTCAGCTTCTCCAACTCAGCGCGAACGCCATCAGCAACACCCAGCGCATTGGCGCCGGGTGCCTGATAGATGGCAATGCCTGCTGCCGGCTTGCCGTTGTACTTGGTCACTGCCGTGTACGACTGCGAGCCAAGCTCGACCTGGGCGATATCCGAGACCCGCACGATTCCACCATCGTCGGCGGTGCGCACGACGATCTGGCCAAACTCTTCCGGTGTAATCAGCTGTCCTTCGGTGACGATGGTGAATTGCGAGACCTGGTCATCGCCGATGGGCGGGGCGCCAACCGAGCCGAGCGCGGCCTGGATATTCTGCTCCTCGATTGCCTGCTGCACCTGCTGCGGCGAGATGCCAAGCGCGGCCATGCGCGCCGGCTGCAGCCAGATCCGCATCGAGTAGTTCAGTGGACCGAACTGATTGGCCTCGCCGACACCGGTAACGCGAGCCAGCTCATCCTGGATATTGATGGTCGCAAAGTTCGACAGGAACAGCGCATCCTTGCTCTCATCTGGCGAGTAGACCGCGACCACCAGCAGCAGGTTGGTCGACTCTGCCTGCACCGTCACGCCGAGCGATTGCACCTCCTGCGGGAGCAAGGCCAATGCCTGTGAGACTCGATTCTGGGTATTGACCTGGGCGATATCCGGATCGGTCCCGACCTCGAAGCTGACCGTGAGCGTATAGGTGCCAGAGCTGGAGGCAACCGACGACATGTAGAGCATGTCTTCAACGCCGTTGACCTGCTGCTCGATCGGACTGCCGACGGTGTCGGCGATGGTCTGGGCATCGGCACCTGGATAGCTGGCCGTGACCCGTACGACCGGCGGCGTGATATTCGGATACTGCGCCACTGGCATGGCAAAGATGGCGAGCAGGCCAGCGATCACCAGCACGATGGAGACAACAGCCGCCAGCCGCGGCCGCTCGACGAAGGTCTTGGAGATCATTTGGAATTGCTCGCGCCGTTGCCGGTTGCTGCCGCGGCCGATCCAGCACTGGATGCTGTGCCAGATCCTGCTCCAGTTCCGCTGGCAGCCTCTGAATCACCGCTTTCGCTGGCATCCGAGGCCGAATCAGACGCCTCATGGCTCGACTCAGCAGCCCCGCTCGAGCTGCTAGAGCCGCTGCTCGTGTTCTGGTCGCTCGTCTTTCCGCTGCCTTGGCTTTCCTCTGTTGCCGGGTCATCCTGAGCCTTGCGATCGCTATCGGCAGCTGCACCGCTTGAGGTCTCAGAATCGTCAGCTCCCGCTGAAGAGTCGGCCGAGCTAGACCCGTTTGCTCCATCACTCGCGCTTTGCTTCACCGGCTTCACCGTCATACCTGGCTTGACCTTTTGGACGCCAGAGACGATGACGATCTCACCGCTTTGCAGGCCAGAGGTGACGGCATAGCCGGTGCCGACCTGGACCCCGGTCTTAATGGTGCGCTGCTCGACGCGATTGTCCTTGCCGACTAGGTAGACCTGCTCACCTTCGCGAGTGCGCAGGATTGCGGATGCTGGAACCACCGGCTCTTCTTTTGTTTGGGCGGTGCGAACCAGCGCGGTCACGAATTGGCCGGGCAATAACAATCGATCGGCATTCGGGAAGTCGGCGTAGATCGGGATGGTGCCGGTAGCTGGATTGACCTGGTTGTCAGCAAACGCGACCTTACCCTTTTGGTCATAGGTCTTGCCGGTTGGCAGAATCAGCTCGGGCACGAACAGGTCCCGCGCATGATCGGCGCCATCGTCGGCAACGCGCTCTTGAATACGCACGAAATCTGCACTCGGAATCGAGAACACGGCCCGGATCGGATCGAGCTGCACAACCGTCGCCAAGGTACCGCTGCTGGTGTTGACCAGATTGCCCTCGGTGTATTTGGTCGCACCGATGCGGCCGTCAATCGGGCTGGTGATGGTGGTATAGCCAAGATTGATCTTGGCCTGCTCGATCCCCGCTTGCGCCTGTTTAATGCTGGCCTTGGCGCTCTCGACGGAGGCTGCTGCCTCGTCGCGCTGCGCCTTGGCACGATCGAAATTGGTCTGCGAGGTGTCGCCTTTCTTGACCAAGGCCGCGAAGCGCTCGAAATCGGCCTGCTTGTCTTCCAATGTAGCCTTGGCACTCGCTAATGATGCCTGCGCAGCCGCAAGCTCACCTTCGGCGCTGGCCAAGGCGGCCTGATACTGATCCTGCTCGATCTGGTAGAGCAACTCGCCGGCTTCGACCGTATGCCCCTGTTTGAACGCAACCTTTTCCAGGAAGCCCTCGACCCGCGCCCGAACATCGACGGACTGAATCGCCTTGATGGTTCCGATGTAGCGACGCTCTGAGGCCACATCCTGCATCTGCACTGCAGCCACGACGACCGATGGTGGCGGCCCCTGCTGTGCGCTCGCCTTGTCATCCTGCTTAGCGGACTTGTCGTCGCTTGCAAGACTGCCCATCGTAGCAAGCAAGAGCGGCAGCGCGAGAAGCAGGGGCCAAACGAGCGCCCGCTGCCGCATCTCCGCTGCCCCAATGGGCGACCGACAGCCTGGATGTCTGTCGTCCAGGTTGCTCGCCGCGCTTGCAGCGCGCGATCCAGGTTGCGGTTGCGTCCGACTCATCAGTGCTGACTCCTCAAAACAAGAAACTGAAGCGATATCGACGAGCTAGGATGACTCGAGAGCCCTGATCTAGAAGACCTGATCCGAGGGCGGCGGCTGCGGCTTCGGCAACCCTTTCAGTACCTCAGCCACATCTCGGCTGAAGCGGCCAAGGCAGCGGCTCATCGCAGCCACGATGGCCTCCGAATCCTGCCCAGTATCCGCAGCCATGAGCCCGAGGACCTGCATCTGACCGCGATCGGTGGTAGCCGGGATGGGTCGGATCGGGCAACGGTAGAGGTCATCGCGCGAGGCCAGGGTCTGCTCCAAGCGCGGGTCCATCACCGCCCAGCGCACCTTGAGCACGGCCTCCCCGTCCTGCCGTCCTTCGAAATTGACCACCTCGGCAGTGATGCGAAAATCGAGAGGCGCTCGCGACTCCGAGGGAAAGATCAGGATACGACTGGTGTCGAGCAGATAGCCCAGATTCTCACCCCAAACCCGCAAGAAGTCATCCTGCAAGGTGCCACCCCAACGATTGAACTCCTCTAGCTCCAAGCGGTTAGAGCCATCCCTGACCACCAGCTGGGGGCGATCGAGAAACTGCGGGAAGACCACCGGGCCGATGCCAATCGAGAGCTTGCCGCCTCGGATATCGCTGTTGCGGCCGTCTGCCTCTGGCAAGGGAGTCAATAAATAGAAGCTCGACGGCGGCGAGCTGGCGCAAGCACCCAGTAGCGCGAGCAGCAGACCGAGCAACACCAGCATCGGGAGCCGTCGAGTCTGTAAGTCGCTCATCGCTGCATGGCCCCCTTGCCCCGAATCAAGGCTTCTGGATGACGGTCCAAGTAGTCCGCAAAGGTGCGGATTGAGCGCGCTGCGGCGCCTATGTCGCGCATTGTACGCAGGGTTTCGATGTTGAGGGGAGCCTCGGGACCGATCAGTCCGTTGATGTTGGCAACCAGCTTCCGGCTTTGGCTCAAGATCGCCGTCAGCTCGGGTGCGATGCTGCTGTCGAGCTGGTCAGCGATCGAGCTCAGGTCGGCGATTGTCTGCTCGAGCTCTTTGAGCGCCTGCCGAGTGGCATTGGACTCGACCAGCGCCTTCGTGCTGTTGAGGATGCTGGTCAGCTCCGTACCAATCTGCGCAAGCGGAAAGGCCTCGACCTGCGTCAGGATGTTCTTGACCTTGGTCGTGACCTCCTCGATCGGCGCCGGCACCGTCGGCAGTACCCGATAGCCATCCTGCTGGCGCAAGGCGGCGGTCGGTGCATCCTTGTGGAAATCGAGATCCACATAGAGCTGACCGGTGAGCAGGCTGCCAGTCTTGAGCTGTCCGCGCATCCCCGCGGCAATCAGCTCGTTCAGGATATCCGGATCATTCGCCAAAGCCTGGTCGACCCCACCAGCGACATTGATCCGCTCGGGCTCGATCTCGATGAGCACCGGGATCGAAAAGTCCAGCGCATCGGGATCGAAGCGCAACTGGATATCCAGCACCTGCCCGACCTGTATGCCCTGCAACAACACCGGCGCACCAATGCTGAGCCCTCGCACCGAGCCCTTGAACACCATCAGGTAGCGCTGCTTGTTCAGGTAGATACGCTCGTGGGCATCGGCCCGACTTGCATAGAGCGGGAAGAACTGATCAGCCGTTGCCGGCGCGCCCTTGGTCTCGAGGGTATCCGGGGTATCGAAGGCAACGCCGCCAAGCAGCACCGAGATCAGCGACTCGGTATCCAGGTTGACGCCGTCCGCCGTGAGCGACAGATCGATGCCGCTGGCATTCCAGAACCTCGTGTTCACGAATACCAGGCGGTCATGCGGCTTGGTGATGAAGATGTCGATGGTCACGGCCTCGCCATCGTCATCGAGCTCATAGTTCACGACCTGTCCGACCTGAATGTGCCGGTAATAGACCGGCGAGCCCAGATTCAGTGACCCAAGCGTCGACGAGCGCAGCCGAAAGCGCGTCCCCGGCTCATCGGTGGTAATCACGGGCGGCTCTGGCAAGCCTTTGAAACTGCGGGTTGACTTGCCATCAACGATCGGGTCGACAGCAATGTAGGCGCCCGAGAGCAGCGTCTCCAAGCCCGAGACCCGGCTTGCGGTAATGCGCGGCCGCGCCACCCAGAACCGGGTCTGTTCGGTCAGATAGCGCTCGGAGCCAGCGGTGAGCTCGGCCGTGACCTTGACCCCGTCCAGGTCTTTGGTGACGCGGATTGAGGTGACCTGACCGATATCGACATCCTTGAACTTGACCTTGGTTTTGCCGGCCTGCAGCCCCGACGCAGTCGGGAAACTGATGGTAATGGTGGGACCCTGCTCAGACCAGGTCTTGTAGGCCAGCCAGCCGCCAACGGCCAATGCCAGTATTGGCAGCAGCCAGACCAGAGAGAATCGATCCGCCTTGACCACCCGAGCCTCAGGCAGCGCTGAGGTCTCCCCAGCATTTGTCCCAGCGGTCGCCTCATAAGCCGCCGACTCTTCGGACT
>NZ_JBUDPI010000120.1:0-9897 GCF_054919635.1 Halochromatium sp.
GTAGGTCTTGAGCGAGTAGGGCTCATCGAAATTTCTAACATAGAGTGTGAGGTGTATCCGATGGCAGACTTCAACCAAGAGCTCGACGCGAGCGGACTCAACTGCCCACTGCCGATCCTGCGCGCGAAGAAGACCCTCAACGGCATGGAGGCAGGTGAGGTGCTGCATGTGGTCGCAACCGATCCAGGCTCGGTCAAAGACTTCGACGCCTTCTCAAAGCAGACCGGCAACGAGTTGATGGAGTCTAAGGAAGATGGCGGCAAGTTCCACTTTCTGATCAAGAAGGCCTGACCTCCGCCGCATCCCCATACAACACAACAGGGGCTCGGCGAACGGGCTCCGCTGGGAGGAAACGATGGACGAAAAGAAACTGGCCATCATCGCCACCAAGGGCTCGCTCGATTGGGCCTATCCGCCCTTCATTCTTGCGTCGACCGCAGCTGCCCTGGGCTACGAGACACAGATCTTCTTCACCTTCTATGGTCTGCAGCTACTGAAGAAGAAGCTTGAGCTGCAAGTCACGCCACTTGGCAACCCAGGCATGCCGATGCCGATGGGGATGGATAAGTGGTTCCCGGTTCTCGGCATGACCCTTCCCGGCATGCAGGGCATGATGACCGGGATGATGAAGAAGAAGATGAAGGACAAGGGGGTTGCAAGCGTCGAGGAGCTACGCGATCTCTGCCAAGAGGCGGACGTGAAGCTGATCGCGTGCCAGATGACCGTTGATCTGTTCGATATGGATGCCACGCAGTTCATCGACGGCATCGAGTACGCCGGCGCCGCAGCCTTCTTTGAGTTTGCTGGCGAAAGCGATATCTGTCTGTACATCTGAGATCGACGGATCTCGCGTCTCGTCTCCTTGACAGGCGACGGGTGGGAACAGCGCGAAAAAAAGGCCGCTCAGCGATGAGCGGCCTTGAGAATGCGCGGCGAGGTGTGCGCGCTTAGGGGAATCGGTCGTCGTGCGCCCGGTCAGAAGGCGTCGAACGACTTACTGACTTCAAGCCCGATCAGGTGTGCATTGGCCTTGTAGTCGCCGTTGATGGCGTCGGTGCCATTGATCTCCGCGCCACCGAGGTAAGGTCTAGCCCCGCGATAGCGGCGCTCCTCAAACATCACGTACATATAGCCGGCCTCGATTTGCCAGCCATCGTCTAGGCTGTGGCCCACGCCCATGCCGAACAGATGGCGATCGTTGTCAGGCACCCGGGCGCTGAAATGGGCGTCGCCCTGAGGCGTCTCGTCATAGGAGTAGCCAAAGCGCAGCTGGGTTCGGTCTTGGACCTGATAGGTGAGGCCGAGCCGGTAGGCGTTGGCGTCCTCCCAGTCATTGACGTCCTCGAATAGGCTGGCGCCAACCAGGCCACCTCTAACGTCGATCTCGCTAAAGCCGCTCCAGCCATTGCGGGTCCAGTCGAGCTCAACTGCCAAGGCCGGCGTCAGCTCGTAGCGGACGCCGAGCTGCAGTCGCCATGGAAGCTCGAGGTCCAGCTCCGCGGTTTGACTCGGCTGCAATGCACCGATCATGACCATGGTGGGATTCAGCGCGCTATAGCTGCCATCAACAGGAATCTTACTGCTCGAGTGAAAATTGATGCCGGCACTGAAGGGGCCCTTGGCGTAGAGCGCGCTGAGATTGAAGCCAAGGCCGGTGCCATCACCTTCGAGCTGGGTGACCGAAGAGTTGAGCTTGGCCGACTTAACCCAATAGAGATCAGCGCCGATTGCGATCGCAAGCTCATCGGAGATGGCGTAGCTGACCGTCGGTGAGAAGGCAAGGGTCTGGAGCGTGCCTTGGGTCGGCTGCGGGCTCGCGGGGATGCTGCCACCTGGGCCTGCCGGCGGGGGCGGTAGCGGGATCTTGCCGGTGAGCGGCGGAAAGACCCCGGTCTTCCAGCGTGTCTCTAGGCCAAAGGGCGCGTTGATGCTGAGTCCAGCTGACCAGCGCTCATTGATTCGCAGCGCGGCCTGGATCATCGGTGCGACCAGCCAGTCGGCCCCTGCACTCTCGTGACTGCCGTTGGCGGTCTCGACCGAGAACTCCGGCCCGATCAGCAGGCTGCCGAGCGAGAGCCAGGACTGGTCGTGGAAGGCGATGGCAGCCGGATTGTAAGGGACGGCGCCGCGGTCAACCGGGTTGGCGACCAACGCATTGGCGGTGCCGATGCCGGCGGTTGAGATCTCAGGTACAGCAAACCCAGAGGCCTGCAGGCTTTGCGATGCGCAGGCGCTGATGATGACGCTGGAGACGGCGAGGGTCGACCAAAAGCTGTTGTGGATTGCGTACATGAGCGCTTCTCCTCAGGCCATGGTGTCGTTATCGTTGAAATCGATCCGGTTTTTCACTGCTGTGGCGAACATACAGCAGGCTGTTGCAAAAAACCAGGTCTGTTGCGAATTCGCTGTTATGGCGATGCGCTTGGGTTTCTGGTACGGCTCAAGCAGGACGCTTGTGCTATAACAAACAAGGCTGAACGCGGACTTGAGGAGACCATGGCAGACCGCAGACTGCAGGTGTTTCACACGGTTGCACGCCTGATGAGCTTCACCAAAGCTGCCGAGGCACTGCACATGACACAGCCTGCGGTGACCTTTCAGGTCCGGCAGCTCGAAGAGCAGTTCAATACCAGGCTGTTTGATCGAGGGCGCAACCGCATCAGCCTGACAGCGGTCGGTGTCCGTGTGTTCGAATATGCGGATCGGATCTTCGCGCTCTATGCCGAGATGGAGCAGGGCGTGCGCGAGCTCACCGGCGACATCAGTGGTGCACTGACCATTGGTGCAAGCACCACCATCGCTGAGTACATGCTGCCAACCTTGCTCGGCGACTTTAAGAAGCGCTACCCGGAGATCGCCATTCATCTCAAGGTGTCGAACAGCGAGGGTATCGTCTCGCTAGTCGAGCGCAATGCCATAGACCTTGGGGTCGTCGAAGCGCCCGTCGCCAATCGACAGCTGGTGGTGGAGAGTTGCAAGCAGGATGAGCTGGTGGCTATCGTCCCGCCTGGTCACGACCTCGCGCGCTATGGTCCGGTGGCTTGTCGGCGCGTGCTCGAGTACCCCTTCATCTGTCGCGAAGAAGGCTCCGGAACCCGCGAGGTCATCAACGACTATCTCGATGGCATGCTCGGTGGTGTCGGGGCGCTCAAGGTGGTCATGGAGCTTGGCAGCCCAGAGGCGATCAAGGGCGCCGTGGAGGCCGGAATGGGGGTTTCGATTGTCTCCAAGGCCACGGTGCAGAAGGAGCTTAAGCTTGGAACCTTGGTCGCGTTGCGCCTAGAGCCGCCGCTATTTCGCCCGTTCTCATTTGTGCATCAGAAGCATAAATTCAGGATGCGCGTGATGGAGGAGCTGCTGGAATTTGCAAGGGCTTACTGTAAGGACCGAGTCGGCCAGTGAGGGGATGCCCCTGATGAAATGCCAGCGATGAAATGCTGGCGATGAGATGCCAGCGATGAGAGGGCCTAGAGGCTGACATGATCCCAATGCAATCTGCTTCGGCGCATGAGCGTCGACTGCTCAAGATCGTCCGCGCCCTCGATACCCAGGACCGCGCCACCCTGATTGCGTTTGGCGAGTTTCTGCTCGCCGGTGGTGCCGAGGTGGCGGTGACCGGCGAATCCGAGCGCAGCCCGCGCGCGCCGAGTGAGCCGCAACATGAGCCACGCCCAGAGCAAGAGAGCGTGGTCGCGGCGATCAAGCGTCTCCGCCGGGTCTATCCCATGGTCGATCCGGGTGAGATGCTTCATGAAACCTCGGCCTTGATGGCTGCGCACGTGCTGCAAGGGCGAGATGCCACTGAGGTCATCGATGAGCTCGAGGGCCTGTTTGAAGGACATTATCGGGCTCAGCTCTCGGTGACCTTGTCGGCGCCGGCGGCCGATGACGTCTAGGATCTCCCGAGTCTGTGCGATCATCTTGCTAGAGCATGTCTAACCGCGCCGATCAAGGCCAGCCGACGATGCCGATGCAGGCCCTGAGCCGCTGGCTGGCTCGCTACTTCTCCGACCCTCAGATCCTGGTTCTGGTCTCTGTGCTGGTCGTTCTGTTTGCGGTCCTGTTGTTCTTTGGCCAGATGTTGACGCCGGTGCTTGCGAGCATCGTGATCGCCTATCTGCTCGAGGGCCTGGTCGGTCTCTTAGAGCGCTGGCATTGGCCGCGCTGGCTGGCTGTGTTCTTGGTGTTCACACTGTTCATGCTGTTCGTGCTATCGATGCTGTTCGGGGTGCTGCCGTCGGTCTCGCGCCAGATCCGCGACCTTCTGCAGCAGCTTCCCAGCATGCTCGCGCACGGGCAGCAGGTGCTGATGCAATTGCCGGAGCGCTATCCGGACCTGATCACCAGCGCGCAGATTGCTGAGCTGATCGGCAGCATTCGCAGCGACATCGCGGGGCTTGGGCAGCAGTTGCTGTCGTTGTCGCTCTCCTCAGTGGTGGGCGTGATTACGCTGCTCGTTTACCTGATCCTGATGCCGTTGCTGGTTTTCTTCTTCCTCAAGGATAAGGTATTGATCCTCGACTGGTTCGGACGTTGGCTGCCGCGCCACCGCGCGATCGCCAGCGATGTCTGGAAGAAGGTCGATCGGCAGATCTCAAACTACATTCGCGGCAAGGTGTGGGAGATTCTGATCGTCGGCGCAGTGAGCTTTGCGACCTTCTCGCTGTTTGGCCTTAACTATGCCCTCCTGCTGGCGGTGCTGGTGGGCCTCTCAGTGATCATCCCGTTCATCGGCGCATCCCTGGTAACCATCCCAGTGGTATTGATCGCCTGGTTTCAATGGGGCTGGGGGCCAACCTTCATTTGGCTCACCGTTGCCTACATCATCATCCAGGGGTTGGATGGCAATGTGCTCGTCCCTCTGCTGTTCTCCGAAGTGGTCGACCTGCACCCGGTCGCGATCATTGTCGCGATCCTGGTGTTCGGCGGGATCTGGGGCTTCTGGGGCGTCTTCTTCGCCATTCCGCTCGCGACCCTGGTTCAGGCGATCTTAAGCGCCCTACCGCAGCATATCGATTCCGAGCGCGCTAAGGAGACAGAGCGGGGCTCGACGGCAATCGAGGGCGAGTCATCAGGCGTCTGAGCATCCCAGCGGGTCAGGTCATGCTGCGTCGACCGACATGCGCTGTGGATTCCGGCTGCTCAATCCAGCGTCCACTCATGCGCTGGCTTGCCGGTCGCCTGGTGGGCTAGATAGGCCTCGGTGAGTGCTGCGACGTCCAGCCCATGCTTGGCGACCCAGGCCCGTTGCCAGGCAGCGCCGGTGCGGCGGGTGCGGGCCCGAGCCTCGATCACCCCGAGCCATTCGTCGATCTCGTCGTGGTCGATACCGAGCGCCCTGAGTCCGCGGCGCGCCTTGGGCAGCATCTGATGGCGAATCAGCTGGTGGATCGGCATCCGTGCTCGACCACCGTACCAGGGGATCTCGGCATTCAGCCCGTAACGGGCAGCGAGATAGAAGTTGATCCGCGCTTGATTGAACGCCAGCCCCTGCTCAGGTGGACTGCGCTCAGTAGCCAGGGCCTGCACAGCCCCGCAGTAGAAGGCCGCATTCGCGATATTGTCGATGCTGGAGGGGCCAGCCGCGACCACCCGGTGCTCCATGCGCAGATGTGGCTGCTGCTGACCGCTGGGGTCGACGTCGAAACCGATCAGCGGCCGATTCCAGCGCCAGATGGTGCCGTTGTGCAACCGCAGGTGCGCCAGTTGTTCGATCGGCTCATCCATAAGGTGTGGCAAGAGCACCGGATAGCGCGCACTATTGGAGCGAAAGCACTCCATGACCGATTGTTCGGCATAACGGATGCCGAAACCCACGCGCTCGCGCAGCGGGCTGTCGCCGACCGAGACCGCCTGCTCGAACAGCGGGATACGCGTCTCACACCAGAGCTCGCGCCCGAATAGATAGGGCGAGTTCGCACCAATCGCCACCGAGAGCGCGGCGAGCAGCTTGGAGGCATTGAACACGCGGGCCGATTCGGCCGCGCTGATCTTGAGGTGGATCTGGAATGAGGTCGCCGCGGATTCGAGCATCACATCCGGCTGCTCGATATACACCGGGCGTTCGCCCTCGATCTCGAGCCGGATCGGCTCGCCATCGCGCAGGCGCAGGATCTGCTCATTGAGCGCGCGATAGCGGGGGCGGGGCGTCATCTGCGCCGGCACCAGATGATCGGGCCGCACCGTTGGCAGGATGCCGATGGTGCCCACCTGGGTGTTCAGCTTGGTGGCGGCCGCCTGGCAGTGGGCCAGGGTCTGCTCGAGCTCGTCATGGAGTCGGCTGAACGGGCGACCGCTCAGGGCCACCGGCGTGCTGTTCAGCTCGAGGTTGAACCTTGCCAGCTCTGGGACGATGAGTGGGTCTTGCAGCCGCTCGAGGAAGGCGTCGATCACTGGCGCCGGTGCCTGATGGCGACGATCGATCAGCCAGGCCTCAAGCTCAAACCCGGCTTCGCGCCCACTGCTGGAGAAGGCGCTCGAGAAGGCATCCTCGGCGAACCATTGCTCGAGGAGAGCGGTTTCTGCCCTGACACGCGCCTCAAACTCGAGGAAATCGGCGTCAGTGAATCGGTGATCCTGGATGTTCTGGCCCATCGAGATGCGTTGCCTCCCGTCGGCGCGAGGCGACGTGCTGCCTGGCTCACTGATTGCTTAACATCCTGTCGAGCGCTTGTAAACGCTCAGGTGTCCCGATGTCGAGCCATCGCCCGCGGTGATGCAGACCGGCGCAGCGCTCGCTGGCCATGGCGCTCCTTAATAACGGGGCGAGCGGGAAGGCGCCCTGCGTGCAGCCTGCGAATAGCTCTGGCCGATAGAGACCGATGCCGGAGAAGGTCAGGCGCGAGCTGCCTGTGGCGCGTACCCGGTCGCCGCAGAGCGCAAAATCCCCCGCCGCGTGGTGCGGTGGATTGTCGACCAAGACGATCTGCGCGAGATCCTGGTCCCCAATGCACAGCTGGCGGTAGTCGAAATCGCACCAGATGTCGCCATTGGTGACCAAGAAGGCTCCGTCACCGAGCAGCGGCAGCGCGCGATAGATACCGCCACCGGTCTCTAGTGCCTGCCCTTGACCCTCGGGCGAGTATTGAATCTGTACGCCATAGGCTTGGCCGTCGCCAAGGGTCTGCTCGATCTGCTCGCCGAGATGAGCGTGGTTGATCACCAGCTCGGTGAAGCCAGCCTCGCGTAGCCGCCGAATCTGATGCGCGATGAGCGAGATGCCGCCAGCCTTGAGCAAGGGCTTCGGGCAATGGTCGGTCAGCGGTCGCATCCGCTGGCCTCGTCCGGCGGCGAGGATCATGGCCTTCATGACGTTTGACCCTGTTGTGGAGCCCGGGCCTCGAGCAGCGCTGACAGAAATAGGCTAGCGAGGACGAAGGCGAGGAAGAGGAAGAACCCGAGCTGCAGACTCGTGCCGTTGGTACTGAGCAGATCGACCTGCTGGCCGATGTCGCTCAGCTCTGCGAGCTGGCTGCTGATCAGCCCATCGAAGCCGATATAGCCCATCAAGATCGCAACCACCAGCACATCGGCCATCGACCACTTGCCCGAGCGCAGCGCGAAGAAATGCACCAGCGACCGGTCGCGCAGGCCCTTGAGGTTCGTGTAATAGAGCAGGCTAGCCAGGATCTTGGCGATCGGAAAGATCAGGCTGAACAGCACCACCAGCACCGCGACAAGGATCATATCTGCGGCGCCCGTCGCGGTGAGGACCTGGACCAGGTCGAGGATGCTCTTGCTTTGGAAGTAGAGCACCTGATCGGTGAAGACGACAGGCTCGCCGAGCAGGCTCAAGCTGAGGCTGTCGATGCGCGCCTCAACCTCGATCATCGGCGTCATCACCCCGGCACCGAGCAGGACTAGGGTTGCTACCGAGAGCATCAGCATGCTCTCAGGCGCTAGCTCGCGCCGGTAACGGTTGGCCACCCTGATCGCAGGACCTGATTGCTCGGGGCGGTTGGCCTCTGGGTGTTCGCTGCTGTCGGCCTTCGCGGCGGAGTCTGAGCTCGTCGATCGGTGAGGCCCTATCCAAGCGAGAAGGAACAACAGACTCACGCCGCCGAGCGCCCAGAGGGCATTGATCTGAGCCTGGGCTTGATGGGCCTTGGCCGCCTGACTGAGCCGCTCGACGCACTGGGTTGTGCTCTCGCAGCCGTGAGTCTGCTGGATCTGTTGCTGCAGCGAGCGGTCGACGCGAGTAAAGGTCGCCTCGGAGGCTTGCTCGACGACCTGCAGCAATTGCCGCTGGATCGCGCGGCGGGTTTCGGGCCGGTTCAATTCCTCGAGCACCGCATCGGCGTAGAGCGGCACGCGAGCGCGCAGCTGATCGAAGTCGACCAGCCAGTCCTGGACCCCCTGGCGCAGGCTGCCCTGTAGTCGGTCGATCCAGCCGTCGCCTTCGGCATTGCGGCGTCGAAGGACCTGCTCCACCTCCAACAGCATCCGGTCGAGCACGACCTCGAGCTTGCGCTTGATCTGTGGCCGATTCTGCGCGTCGAGCTCGAACTGTTGGATCTGCTCGGCTAGGATCTCTGAGATCTGGCTGACCCAGACCTCGGCGTCGAGCAGGCCGTATTTCACGTCCTGTAGCTCGGCGCGCTGCAGCTGGAGCTGTTGCAGTGTGCGCAGCTCGAGTATCAGCCGATAGGTCGATCCGGCCACGACGATCAGCAGCACCGCCGAGATCAGGCCGAGGATGATCCGCTTCGGCTGAGAGGTCGGCTGGGCGGCCCGCTGGACAGCTGGCTGGGCGGTCGGCTGGGCGGGCATCAGAACGCCACGCTCAGCCTCGCATCGAGTCGAAGAACTCGTTGTTGGTCTTGGTGGTCTTGAGCTTATCGAGCAAGAACTCGACAGCGGCTAGCTCGTCCATCGGATGGAGGATCTTGCGCAGTATCCACATCTTCTGCAGCTCGGCGGCCGGCAGCAACAGCTCTTCGCGGCGCGTGCCGGAGCGGTTGATATTGATGGCCGGGAAGATGCGCTTCTCGGCGATGCGTCGGTCCAGGTGCAGCTCCATGTTGCCGGTGCCCTTGAACTCCTCGTAGATCACATCGTCCATGCGCGAGCCGGTGTCGACCAGCGCGGTCGCCAGGATGGTCAGCGAGCCGCCCTCTTCAACGTTCCGAGCGGCGCCAAAGAAGCGCTTCGGTCGCTGCAGTGCGTTGGCATCGACACCGCCGGTGAGCACCTTGCCCGAGGAGGGCACCACGGTGTTGTAGGCGCGTGCGAGTCGGGTGATGCTGTCGAGCAGGATGACGACGTCGCGCTTGTGCTCGACCAGGCGCTTGGCGCGCTCGATCACCATCTCCGCGACCTGCACGTGGCGGGTGGCCGGCTCGTCGAAGGTCGATGAGATCACCTCACCGCGCACCGAGCGGGCCATCTCCGTGACCTCTTCCGGACGCTCGTCGATGAGTAGGACGATCAGGAAGACCTCCGGATGATTGTGCGCGATCGACTGGGCGATATTCTGCAGGATCATCGTCTTACCCGCCTTGGGTGGCGAGACGATCAGACCGCGCTGGCCCTTGCCGATGGGGGCGATCAGGTCGACGGTGCGTGCGGTTAGGTCCTCGGTGCTGCCGTTGCCGATCTCCAGGCCCAGTCGCTGCTGCGCGAACAGCGGCGTAAAATTCTCAAATAGGATCTTGGTCTTGGCGTTCTCGGGCCGGTCGAAATTGATGTCTCCGACCTTGAGCAGTGCGAAGTAACGCTCGCCATCCTTCGGTGGTCGGATCTTGCCGGTGATGTTGTCACCGGTGCGCAATGAGAAGCGACGGATCTGACTCGGCGAGACATAGATGTCATCGGGTCCAGCGAGGAATGAGGCCGTCGCCGAGCGCAAGAAGCCGAAACCGTCTGACAGGATCTCGAGCACGCCGTCGCCGTAGATAT
>NZ_JBUDPI010000121.1:0-9872 GCF_054919635.1 Halochromatium sp.
AAAACAGACACCGGTCTTCTTTGGCTCGGCGATCAACAACTTCGGCGTCAAAGAGCTGCTCGATGCCTTCGTTGAATACGCGCCAGCGCCGCTGACCCGTGCGACGCGCGAGCGTCCGGTCGAGCCGCGGGAGCCGAAATTTAGTGGCTTCGTGTTTAAGATCCAGGCCAACATGGACCCGGCGCACCGCGACCGCGTCGCCTTCCTGCGTGTCTGCTCGGGCAGCTACAAGAAGGGCATGAAGATGCGCCACGTGCGCATCGGTAAGTCGGTCCAGGTTGCCAATGCCATCACCTTCCAGGCCGATGAGCGGCGCCAGGTCGAGGAGGCCTGGCCCGGCGACATCATCGGTCTGCACAATCACGGCACGATCCAGATCGGCGACACCTTCTCCGAGGGCGAAGACCTCAAGTACGAGGGCGTGCCCTATTTCGCCCCGGAGCTGTTCCGGCGCGTTGTGCTCAAGGACCCGCTCAAGCTCAAGGCGTTGCAGAAGGGCGTGCTGCAGCTATGCGAGGAGGGCGCGACCCAGGTCTTCCGACCTTTGAAGAACAACGACATCATCCTCGGCGCGGTCGGTGTGCTGCAGTTCGAGGTGGCCGCCTATCGGCTCAAAGGCGAGTATGGCGTTGAGGCGGTCGTTGAGGCCGTCGGCGTGCATACCGCACGCTGGGTCGAATGCGATGATCCGAAGATGCTCGCCCGCTTCAAGGAGAAGGCCTATGAGAATCTGGCGCTGGATGGCGATGAACAGCTGGTTTATCTCGCCCCTACCAGGGTCAATCTGGATCTGACCCAGGAGCGCTGGCCGGACATTCGTTTCAATGCGACCCGCGAACTTTGACCGGTCGGGCTGTCACAAGGCAGGAGCATCGTGACCGATTCCGGCAGCGAAGATGGTCTTGTGACCATGATAACGGGCTTCTAAAACCATGTTCTCATCCTTGACCATCGGCCGTAAATTGGCCGCATCTTTTGCTGTTGTGCTGGTGATCCTGTTGGTGATTGCCGCGATCGGTTGGATCGGCTTGAGTCGCATGAGCAGGGCGCAGGATCAGGTGGCCGCGACCTATGAGCAGGCCATCTTCCAGGTGCAAAAAGAGGTGGATCACCTGGTGTGGGTGAACGATCTCGCCAATGTCTTTGTCCTCGGCTCCGAGTTTCAGGGGCAGCTCGACCACACTCAGTGTGATTTCGGCAAATGGTTCTACAGCTTCCGTGGCAGTGACGCCTATGCCGAGGCCCCAGACGATTTTCGCCGCACCTTCGCTGCCATCGAGCAGCCCCATCGGGCACTCCATCACAGCGCCGTTCGTCTCCTACGGGCGGTGGATGAGGGCGACCGGCAACAGGGGTTGACGATCTATCAAGGTCAGACCCTGGACCAGCTCGCGACGCTGCGGGGGCTGTTAGACGATCTGGGGGCTCAGCTCACCGAGCAGCGTGAGGCGGTGATGGCCCAGGCCGAGCGCACCGCCCTGGTCGCCACCACGACCATGATTCTGGCCGCGCTGATTGCCGTGGCCCTGGCGCTGACGCTGGGATGGCTATTGACGCGGGCGATTGTGACCCCGCTGAAGAGCACCAGCCGCCATCTGCGATCGATCGCCGAAGGGGAGGGTGATCTGACCCAACGCTTGCCGGTTGAGGGTCGCGACGAGGTGGCCGATCTATCAGCGGCCTTCAATGGCTTTGCCGAGCGCGTGCATGGCCTGGTCAAGCAGGTGGTGGCAGCATCCGGGCAGCTGGCGTCCGCTGCCGAGCAGCTCTCCGTGACCAGCGGCGAGACGCGCCAGCAGGTCCATAGTCAGCAGCTGGAGGTAGAGCAAGTGGCCACCGCCATGAGCCAGATGGCAGCGACGGTCCAAGATGTGGCGAGCAATGCGGCAGAAGCGGCTAGCACCGCCGATCATACCGACGAGCAGTCCAAGACCGGCACCCAGGAGGTGGAGCGGACTATCGAGACCATCCAGGCCTTGGCGCAGCAGGTGGAAGAGTCCGCGACGATCATTAGCACCCTGTCAGCGGACAGCGACGAGATCGGCAAGATCCTAGAGGTGATTCGGGGCATCGCCGAACAGACCAATCTGCTGGCGCTGAATGCGACGATCGAAGCCGCCCAGGCCGGCGAGCAGGGTCGAGGCTTTGCCGTGGTGGCGGATGAGGTGCGGACCCTGGCCTCCCGCACCCATGCTGCAACCAAGGAGGTGCGCGACATGATCGAGCGCCTGCAGTCGAGTGCCTCCAGGGCGGTTCAGTCGATGGCAGAGGGACGCGACAAGGCTCGCGGCGGCGTCGATCAGGCGGCGCGGGCAGGCGAATCCCTGCAGGTGATCAGCCGCTCCATCGGCACGATCAACGCCATGAGCACTCGCATTGCCGGTGCGGCGGAGCAGCAGTCGGCGGTGGCGCTGAAGGTGAATTGTAATGTGGAAAACATCAGCGAGGAGGTCCAGCACACCGCCTCTGGTGCTGACCAAATTGCCTCCACGAGTGAAACGTTGTCGCACCTTGCCGCCGATCTTCAGGGCCGTGTGAGCCGGTTCAAGGTTTGATCCCCGGGGGCGGCAAGTGACAGGAAGCGAGTTGATCATCCTTGCGCCTGGTCTTCTAGGACCCGTGCCTGTGCTGCCGGAGCGGGCGCCATCGACGCCTGCGCTGGATTTGCTGTTGAAGCGTGGCCGGCTGAAACAGGAGCCAGCGGCCAGTGCCGCCGAGACCTGCCTGACTCAGCATCTGCTGCAACGGTTTGGTGCCCAAGCGAGCGCACCCTATGCCCGTGCCGCCGATGACCCGAGCTGGGATCGACGTGGCGTGGTGATGCATGCCGATCCGGTCCATTTGCGCCCCGACCGCGATCAGCTGCGATTGTTCGATGCGCGGCATCTCGGCATCAGTCGCGATGAGGCGAACGCGCTTGTTCAAGCGGTGAATGCGCATCTGAAGGCACATCTGGCCGACGACGGTCTGCGTCTGGTGGCACCCGTCGCCTCACGCTGGTACCTGGAGATGATCGAGCGACCGCGGTTGCAGACCCATCCACTCGAGACCCTGATCGGCCGCCATATCGATGGCCTCTTGCCAACCGGCGCCGATGCCAGGCGTTGGGCGGCACTGATGAGCGAGTTGCAGATGCTGTTGTTCCAGTCCCCGGTGAATCGCGAGCGAGAGGCGCGCGGTCGGCCCGCCGTGAACACGCTCTGGCTGGCGGGCGTTGGAGAATGGCAACCCTTGGCGGCGCCATCAGGACTGACCCAAGTCTGCGCCGAGCAACCGCTGGCACGTGGATTGGCCGCGGCCAGCGGACTCGATCTAAGCGGCCTCGATGACTACCGACCCGGCCCAGGAGTGCTATTGATCGAGGCCGAGATGGCCGATGGCATGCTGGATGCCGATCCGGACAGCTGGTGCAGCGCCGTGGCGGGGGTCGAGACGCGAGCCGCGCAGGCGCTGCAGTCTCTGCGAGCTGGCACGCTCAAGGCGGTTTGGCTCGATCTCTGCGACGGACGTCAATGGCAGCTAGACCGCAGCCGTTTACGCCGTTTCTGGCAGCGGCTGCAGCCAGTTGTGGAGCGGCTCGACCAGCCGCCGACAGCCGAGGCCGCTCCAACGGATTGACGGACAAGATGGGCTAAGGCGGTTTCTGTCAACACTTATAGCGCCTTGCTGGTCCCTTCGCTCGCCTTCTTCGTCGCCCCGGAAGATGAAGCGCCTATTTCAGGGTAAGACGACCGGTTTTGCGGGCTCATGCGATCCAGCGCTCGGTGCGAAGAGCGATCCGAGCTAGCATGCTAGACACCCGTTCAGCGCTGACGTCGCCAAACCAGGGTCCGATTGTTGACCGGCATCGCAATGTCGGCCTCGAGCGCGAGTCCCGCTGTGCGAGCGAAGCCTTCCAGTTCGCGCAAGTCGCGCACCCCACTCATTGGGTCGCGCATGCGCAGTGAGCGATCAAAAAGCGCATTGCTTTCGCTGGTATGGCGACCATCCTGGCTAAACGGGCCATAGAGCAGGAACTGACCCTGATCCGACAGCAGTGCACCCACGCCGTTGAACATCCGCTCGACCTGCTCAAGCGACATGATATGCGCGGTATTGGCGCTGTAGATCGCGTCATAACCGGTGCCAGTGAATGCGCTGATCCAGTCGGCGTCGACATCGAGCTCCAGCGCTGGGGGTAGGTTTGGCAGCCTTGCCTCCTCAAGCCAGAGCCTGATCCCGGGCAGGTGCTGGGCCACATCGGTGCATTGCCAGCGCAGATGCGCTAAGGCTGCCGCGAAATAGACCGCGTGCTGGCCGGTGCCGCTGCCGATCTCGAGCACCGAGCGTGCCGAGGCGAGCCGCGGGGCGATGACCTCGAGGATAGGCTGCTTGTTCTCTTCGCAAGCAGGTGAAAAGGGTTTGTCCATCATGGGGAGGGTCTCCGCTGCGTCTCGCGATGCCAGCGCTCGGCGTCGAAGCCGGCCAGCGCTCTCGACGAGAGCGCTTTGCTGGAGCGAGCAGGTACCGGGTCGGGCACTGGGTCATGGACTGGATCGGGCATGGGTTCAGGCACGGAATCAGGAAGTGGGATCAGGTACTGGGCCTAGCTCTGGCTTGTTGCCCGGATTTGAGGCCCGTGGCTGGTCTTCGCAACCAGCCTGACGAGGTGGCGCTGATGCCTGTTGCGTGGATCAGCTATCATGCGCATTTCTTATCCATCCCTTGTTGCGAGACCTCAATGCGTGGAGCGCTGCTGAGCATAGTGCTGATCGGTGTCGGGTTCTTAGCAGCCTGCGCTGCGGGCGGCTCGCGCACCCATGGCGCTGACCCGATTGAGGTCCCGGATAGGATGCACGCTGGCCAACGTGCCATAGAGCAAGGGTTTGACTCGGACACAGGTCTGAACGCTGCCGATGGCGCTGCCGATTTGCTGGCTTACGAGGTTACTGGCCTTGAGCATGAGGACAGCGCCAAGCAGCAGTCCAGCTTCCCCATCGATAGCGCTGCCTTTGATGCCGGCGTGCTCTATGCCATGGCCTATCTGCCCTCGGCGAGCGGTGTCGAGACCGAGCGCTCAAACGGGTTGGCTGAGCTCTACGCGGACGCGCGCCCTGGCTACGATCTGTACACCTTCATCCTCGGGGGGCCGATTGGTCACGCGCTTGACGCAGATGCTGCCAGCTATCAGGAGCTACTGCGGGTGATCGACACCTATGTGCTGGGTGATACCGGTGACTCAGACAAGGGTAGCGGCCAGCATGGCTTCTTGATCCAGGTCGATCCTCAGACTGGTCTTGGCGCCGGTGGTATCGCGGGCGATGCTCGGCAGTCCGAGGATGCCAGTCTCGCGCAGCGGGTGCGGCCTGAGCTCTCGTTGCAGATGCAGTTTGCGCTGGCTCGGCAACTGCGCATGTTCGGGCAGCTGGAGCTTGCCGACCGGCTGGAGCAGTCGAACGGGCCTTTCCTCGTGACCAGTCTTCGCCCAGCCTTGATTCCGATGTCAGAGCATGTGCCCTTATTGATCGTCGATCTGCAGGATCTGGGTCCCGAGTACATGTATTCGCTCGTCGACGCTTACGATCGGCCCATTCCCGGCGATTTGATTGGTCGTCCTGAGAGTCTGTTGGCCATCGGTCGTCGCGTCCAGAGGATGTTTCCTGATCATCGGCTCGACCGCGGTGCCGAGCCACCGCCTTCGGCGACCTGGATCTGGTTGATCGGAGCGCCTGGTCAGGCCAACGCGTTCGCGGCGACATCATCAGAGGAGAGTTGATCTTGGGCGGACGTCTTAGCGGTTTATTTCGATTCCTGATTGGCATCCTGCTGCTGCAGGCGGCAACGGCATTGCTGACCTATACCGCGCTGATGACCGATCTCGAGCAGACGGTCTATCTCTTCGCCGGTGTTGCCGCACTGCTCGGGTTTCTGGTCGCGCTCTGGTTCGACTCGGTAGTCGGCACCGTGCGCGAGCAGACGCTCGCGCAGCAGCATAAGCGGCACACGCGCGAGCGCGAGAAGCTGCGCATGCAGGCGGAGCGCGAGAAGGCCAAGCTGGCTGCGCGGAAACAGAAGGATTCTGGCGGTGCCAAGCTGCGCACCGGCGTTGCCGTTGGCGGCGTGGTTGGGGTTGGCGTGGCGATGATGTTTGCCCAGTTCTTGACCCTAGGACTGCTGACGATCGCGACTGCCGGTGGCGCGGCGGCCGGCTATGGCCTGCGCGTTCGCCAGGAGAAGCGCCTGCGCATCCAGAATGCGACCCAGAATAACGAGCGGCTGATCGCGTCCACCGCCGACGAGCTTCCCGCGCTCGAGTCGCAATCGGCGACCTCGCGCCGGCGCCGGAAGAAGGTCAAAGAGTAGGGATGTTCTCGCGCAGCTCCTGCAGCCAGATCGCGGCCTCAGCATCGCTTGGCGCACGCCAGTCGCCGCGTGGCGAGAGTGAGCCGCCCGAGCCGACCTTAGGACCGTTCGGCATACAGCTGCGTTTGAATTGGCTGATCTGGAAAAACCGGAACAGGAAGACCTCCAGCCAACGCTTGATCTCAGCAAGATCGTAGTCATGGTGCCGCGCCGCGGGCAGATTATCAGGCCATTGGCCCTGGTCCTTGTCGTGCCACGCATGCCAGGCCAGGAAGGCGACCTTGCTCGGTCGCAGCCCATAGCGGGTGATCCAATAGGTATTGAAGTCTTGCAGCTCATAGGGGCCGATCTTGGCCTCAGTGCTCTGTAGACCACTGATCGCCGCGGGGGCCGAGGCGTCCGCACCCGGCCTGACGCCGGTCTCGGCAGCGGCTGCAACATCGGTCGTGAGACCGTGACGGGCTGCAAGTTGCGCCCTATCCGCTGATGCCGCCTCCACGTCTGCCTCGCCGGTGGCGGTCGATGCCGGGCCATCGTCATGCACAGGCACCAGCTCGGGTGAGATCTCGGTGTCGAGGATCGCTTGCAGGATGCCGTTGGTGCTGGCATCGAACTGCTTGCTCGCGATGACCCAGCGGATCAGATACTGGATCAACGTCTTCGGCACCGAGGCATTGACGTTGTAATGCGACATCTGGTCGCCCACGCCATAGGTAGACCAGCCGAGCGCGATCTCTGATAGGTCGCCGGTGCCGAGCACTAGCGCATTGTGGTGATTCGCCAGCCGGAACAGGTGCGAGCTGCGCTCGCCGGCCTGGACGTTCTCGAAGGTGACGTCGTAGATCAGTTGGCCTTCGGCGAAGGGATGGCCGATGTCCTTGAGCATCTGTGTGCAGGAGGGGCGGATGTCGATCTCGTCAGCTTGAACGCCGAGTGCCTGCATCAAAGCCAGCGCGTTGGCGCGTGTCTCGCTGCTGGTGGCAAAGCCAGGCAGGGTGTAGGCGAGGATGTTGGTGCGCGGCAGCCCGAGTCGGTCCATGGTGCGCGCCGCCACCAAGAGCGCCTGGGTAGAGTCGAGCCCGCCGGAGACACCGATCACGATTCGTTGGATGCCCGTGGCCTGCAACCGCTTGGCCAGCCCATGGACTTGGATGTTGTAGGCCTCGTAGCACTGTGCATCGCGCTCGCTGCTGTCGGCGGGCACATAGGGGAAACGGGCGATCTCGCGTTTCAGGCCGAGGTCGCCTCTGGGCAGCGTTGGACTGAAGTGCACCCGGCGTATCGATTGCAGCCGTTCGCGCTCGGCACGAATGCTGTCGCTGAAGCTGGTCATGCGCAGCCGCTCTTGGTGCAGGCGTTCCAGATCGATGTCAGCAACGATCATCTGCTCGGTGCTCGGGAAGCGCTCGGACTCGGCCAGCAGTCGATCCTGCTCGAAGATCACCGCATGGCCATCCCAGGCCAAATCTGTGGTCGATTCGCCGGGGCCAGCCGCCGAGTAGAGGTAGGCGGCGAGGCATTTGCCGGATTGGGCCGCGCAGAGGTCGTTGCGGTAACTCGCCTTGCCAATGGTGATGTTGCTGGCCGAGAGATTCAGCAAGACCGTCGCGCCGGCCATGGCGGCGTAGGTGCTAGGTGGGATCGGTGCCCAGAGGTCCTCGCACAGCTCCATGTGCAGGACCAGGCCGGGTAGGGTGTTGGCCTCGAACAGCAGGTCGGTACCGATCGGGACGACTTGGCCGAGCAGCTCCGTCTCGCGCCTGAGCAGCGCATCGGCCGCGGCAAACTGGCGTTTTTCGTAGAACTCGCGATAGCTCGGCAGATAAGACTTGGGCGTGACGCCGAGGATTCGGCCGGCATGGATGGCGACCGCGCAGTTGAACAGGCGGCCATCGAGGCGCAATGGCAAGCCCACCGCGAGCAGCGGCCGCAGCTCGCAGCTCGCCTCAACCAGCTGCGCGAGTGCCGCGAGCGCTGCGTCGAGCAGGGTTTGCTGATGAAAGAGATCGTCATTGGTATAGCCGGTGAGCCCCAGCTCCGGGAACAATGCGATCAGTGCACCGGCCTGATCGGCGCGACGGGCGAGGGCAATGGTCGCTGCCGCATTCGCAGGCGGGTTGGCGATCTGCACCTCGGGTACACAGACCGCGGCCCTGACCATGCCTTGCTGATAGAGGTTGAAGAATTCGCTCACGGCGTCAGCATGCTGACGCTCAGGCTGGGGTGCCGCGGGTCGTCTCATCGTTATCGTGGTCACGGAACTGGGCGAACCCTTGGATGTTGTCAGTCATCATCTAGTCGTCACGAGTGGATGCTCTGAGTGCCTCGATCGCCCGCCGAAGAACGGCGGCATCCGCCTGATCCTTAGGCCGCAGACCTTGCTTTGTCTTCCACGGGCCCTGAAGCCCCAGCACGGGGATCTTCACCCCATCCATTAGCATTCCCTGTGAATGTTGTTCCAACTCCGAGAAGGCAACACCCGCCACCGCGGGCATGACGTCGATCGTGATCTCGTCATTGATGCGAATGGCGTGCAGATAAGCGCCCTCGAAAGGGTCGATTTCGTTGACCAATGCTCGGGCTGCCCCGTCGGGCAGTTCTGAGAGTGCTAGGACCCAGCGCCGGCTGTTTTCCGGGTCTGGCGCGACAGCAATATCGATATCCTCAGTCATTCGAACGTAGCCATGGGCGGCAAGCGCGTATCCTCCCACCAGCAAGTAACGAACCTCATAACGATTCAATAAACGTGCCGTGGCGATGACATCTTCCCAGCTTGCTGGTCGCGTAAACAGGACATCGCTGGCATCCCTGTCGGCGTCGGCCTCAGACGTCGTCCTTGGGCTCTTCAGCAATCTCAGCAACCAGTTCCACATGCCAACGCTCCCAATCGGCGTTTGCCTCTTCCATCGTCCGGGAGCGAAAGACGCCTTTCGGTACGCGCGAGCGTCGCGATGCCATCGCGCTCACCCAAGCGCGTTCTTCTCGCGTTGGAGGACGCAGCTCGCCGACTGGGCGCTGCCGGCGCCGCCCGACGATGCGTTGAAACTCTGGCATTCCAGCAATCCTCATCCGAACCCTATCGTCGTATCAGATACCATGCACGATGGCGTCTATCGCAGCCTCTGCCGGTGGCGATCGTCACAGAAGTCGGCCTGTTCAATCTAGGCGTAAACCAAGATCGGAGCAACCACGAAAAACGCCCCGAGGCGGGGCGTCGTCGAATCAGCGGCCGGTCTTTGTCTGATTCAGTGGCTGCTGCATCCTTGCAGGCGGTGCCGGACCACGTGCGTCAGTCGCCGGTGTAAGGCTCCTTCAGCGTCACTAGCTCCTCAGCGCTGACCGGATGGATGGCGACCGTGTTATCGAAGTCTTCCTTGGTCGCGCCCAGCTTCACCGCCACAGCGAAGCCTTGCAGCATCTCGTCGACGCCGTCGCCCACCATGTGGATGCCCGCCACGCGTTCGTTCTCACCGGTGCAGACCAGCTTCATCGCGGTGCGTGGCTCGCGCTTGTTGAGCGCATATTTCATC
>NZ_JBUDPI010000122.1:0-9852 GCF_054919635.1 Halochromatium sp.
CTGGTGGTGCCCGGGCTGACGCCGGCATTCCGTTCCAAGGTCTGCTTCGAGACCGGATAGGTCGCGGCGCTGGAGGCGGTTGCGAGCGCTGTTGTCAGCGCCGCGCGGACCTGAATGAAGAACCGCCAGGGGTGCCGCCCGCTGCCCAGCCAGAGCAGCGTGGGCAGGAACAACAGCGTATGCAGCGCGGCCGCGAGCGCGACCGCCCAAACGAAGGGCCGCAGCGCCAGCACGGCGGCCCAGTCCATGCTCGCTAGACTGGCATAGACCAGCGCTGCGATGCCGATCGGGGCCAGGGCCAGTAGGATCGCAAGCATGCGCATCAACAGCGCGTTGACGGCCTCGGCGCCATCGGCTAGGAGCCGGCGTGGCTTGGGCTCCAAGCCGCGAGCGGCCAGCGCGGCAAAGATGGCGAGCACCACGATATGGAGGATGTTGCCCTCGGCGAGCGAGGCGAACAGGTTCGAGGGCACCAGGTTCGCAATCAGGCGCTCCAGGCTGAAGCCGGCGCCGAAGACCTCGCCGCCACTGGCGACTGGCTCGAGGTTCAGCAGTCCTGGCTCAATCGCGCGCGAGAACAGCAGCCCGAGCAGGGTGCCGGTCACTGCTGCGAGCGCAGAGGTAAGTAGGTAGAAGCCCAGCGTGCGGCCACCAAGGCGGGCCAGATCGACGCCACGCGCCAGCGCCGCATAGATCGAGACCAGAATCAGAGGAAGGATCAGGACCTTCAGCAGAGAGAGGAAGACATCGCCGAGCCAGCCCACCCATGCCGCGCCGGCCGGCCACAGCAGCGCTAGCAGCACGCCGAGTGCTAGGCCGGTAGGAGTCGAATAGAGGGCGCGCCAGGCCATCACTCGAGTGCCGATTGTTGCGGTCTAGACCCGGCCTAGTGCTGTAGAAAGGGCGAGCTCTTGGTGCGCGCCTTGAGCGGTGGGATACCGAGCACCTTAAGCAGTCGCGCGACCATCTCCTGCTGGGCCAGCTGGTCACCGTGCTCGGCCTCGATGTTGAAATACTCGCCGAGCCGATGACGGGCGACATAATCGGAGAGTGAGCAATCGAAATTGCCGCTGCTCAATTGCTTGTGCATCACATTGAGGCCCGCGGCATTGAGTGCCGCAACCCGACGTTTGAGCACCGGATCGGCGTTGAGGGGAGCTGTGCCGACCACGAACACCAGGTTGTCCTCATCGCGCAGTCGGTGACTGCTGCGGCCTGAATCGGTCGCCGAAGAGGTTCTCGAATAGTCCCCCGGATAGGCCGTTAGCGCAGCGCCTTCACGAGCTAGCGAGATGGTGCCGATACCCCCGTTGCCGCTCCAGCCATCATGATTATTGTGCAAGGCGAGAATCGGGCTGCGGCGACTCCGATAATGATCCAGCACCGCTTGGCTGTAGCCTGGGGCTGCCTGGAGTTGGCCGCGGCAAAGCCCGGATTCGGCGCGGGAGCGGCTGAAATTGCGGTTTGGGTCCTGGCCAAGGAAGTTGCGTTGGCCGCCGCTATCGACCGCGAGCAGACCGCCACCGTAGTCGATGACTGTTTGCACTGCGACATCAAAGGCGGTGTTTTCGTTGTCATGCGGCAAGACCCAGAATGGACCCTGTGGAAACCCTTCATGCTCCAGGATGTGGAAGGTCCAGTGGAAGCCGCCCTCACGGACCTGCTGCCGCCGATAGCAGAGCGGTGCGCGTTCGATGCGAGCGAGGTTGCGGCGGATGTCGCTGGACTCGGCGCGGACCGGTGCCATGCAGTCGCTGATGGTCATGGATGAGTGGCTGCCGCTACCAGCGCAGCCGGTGATCAGTGAAAGGCCGATCAGCGCAAGGCCCATCAGCAAAAGACCGGGCAGGAGCGGGTGCCAGACAGCCTGGCTGGCGCTTGCGGTTAAGCCTATCCTCATCAGCACGTCCAACCGAGCCGGCCGAGATTCTGCAGCACCTGCTCGCGATCACTGTAGGGGCGCTTCACCCCTTGCTGGTCGATGTAGGGCTCGTGACCCTTGCCAGCGATCAGCGCGACCCAGGGTTCACTGGCGGGTCGGGCTGCGAGATGGTCGAACAGCGCCGTGATGGCCTCGGCCCGATCCAAGATGACCTTAGGTGGTGCGTTGCAGTCCGTCATCCCGGCGAGGGTGTCATTGGCGATCGCTTGCGGGTCTTCGAAGCGCGGATTATCGGAGGTCAGAATCACCTGATCCGAGCCACGGCAGACAGCAGCGCCCATCAGCGGACGCTTGGCACGATCGCGGTCGCCACCGCAGCCGAAGAGGGTCAGGAGCTGCGCCTGCGGAAAGGCCTCGCGAATCGCACCGAGGATGTTCTCGAGCGCGTCTGGGCTGTGCGCGAAATCGATCACGATGGTGCGCTGTTGGTAGACGAGGCAGTCGAAGCGCCCGGCGACTGGCTGCAACGCGCGCCAAGGCGACTCAGGCGCGGCACCGAGCAGCCGGGTTGCCAGCGCGCAGGCGAGCGCATAGTTTGCGCGATTGTAACCTAGCGCTAGGAACCGGCGAGCCTGCAGAGCCTCAGCGGGCAATGGTGCGCTCCTGTCGCTTTCTGTTGCTGCGCTGCTGTCGCTTATCGTTACTGAGCCAAGGGGCTGGTCCGCGGCTGGTTCGGCTGCTCCTTCGGTTGCTTGCTCAGCGATTCGATCGACTGCTTCGTTGTTGATGGGCTGAGTGGCTGGCGACAGCGGATCGGGCTCGGCCGGCAGCCGCGGCGTTTCGATCAGTACAATCGGCACATCAGCTCCGTGCTCGAGGCGCAGCCGGCGCTCGACCTCTGCACTGGTCGTGAGCAGTGGCACGCCGTCGGCGAGCTGATCGACGATCAGCGCCTTGGCTGCAAAGTAGCTCGCCTCGTCGCCGTGGTAGTCGAGGTGATCCTGGCTGAAGTTGGTCCAGGCCGCCGCCGCGAAGCGCAACCCATGCACGCGGCCCTGATGCAGCGCATGGCTGGAGACCTCCATCACCAGGGTGTCGGCCTCAGTGCGATAGTGATGCAGGATGCGCCTTAGCTCGATATACGGCGGTGAGGTGAAGCCGGTCTCGGCCAGGGGCTGGCCATTCAGCGAAAGCCCGAGCGTGCCGATGCTGAGCACGCGGCGTCCGGCGGCGAGTAGGATCGACTCGAGGTACTTGACGGTGGTGGTCTTGCCATTGGTGCCAGTGACGCCTGCGATCTGCCATTGCGCCGGTCGCACCGGATAGAAGTGATCGCAGAGTCGTTCCAGCGTCTCGCCCCAGGCATCCGGGGCGGTGACGAAGATGGGACGCCCGCTGAGTGCCGCCGGTAGCGGCTCCGGCTGTCGCCCCTGCAGCGGTGACGGACCCGAGGGCCTTGAGAACTGAGCGCCATGGGCATCCAGCGCGCGAGTGATGATCAGGGCGCCAAACGGGCTATTCGCCAGATAGCGCTCGATGATTTCGGCGTCGCTCTTTCCGTCATCAAAGCGCCGGAAGCAGAGGATCGAGCTTGGCGTGCAGCGATCTGCGCGCCATTGGATATCCTTGAAGCCGCTGAGGTCGAGTGTGTCGAGGTCGGGGGCCTGGATGAAACGGCAGGCGAGAATAACCTCGAGCAGAGAGTCGTTGCTCAAGCCTTGACCTCAGTTTGGTGATTGGGGCCAAACCGCGCGGCCTCGGCATCATAGACATCAAACCCGAGACGGCGACGCACCTCAGAAAAGGCCATCAGCCCTTGCGGATGACGGCTCGCTTTGAGCGCATCCAACGCCTCGGTCATCGCCTGCATGGCCGCCGCCAGTAAGGTCAGCGGGTAGGCCGCGATGCGGTAGCCAAGGGCCTCGAGCTCGGCCGGTGGCAGGATCGGTGTGATTCCACCCTCGAGCATATTGGCAAGGTGGATACCGGGCGCCTCGCGGCAGATGGTCGCCATCTCCTCACGGGTCTCTGGCGACTCGATGAAGAGGAGGTCGGCGCCGAGCTCGCGGAAACGGTTGGCACGCTCGATCGCCTCATCCAGGCCGAGCAGGGCGCGCGCATCGGTGCGCGCCAGGATCAGGATATCGGCGCCCGCATCGCGCGCCTCGACCGCGGCGCGGATGCGATCGAAGGCCTCCTCGCGCTCGACCACGGCCTTGCCGCGGGTATGGCCGCAGCGCTTCGGCGCGACCTGATCCTCGAGCATGATCGCGGCGAAGCCGGCCTTGGCGAAGCCGCGTACCGTACGTTGCAGGTTCAACGGGTTGCCGTAGCCGGTATCGCCATCGCCGATGACCGGGATGCTGACCGCTTCGAGGATGTTGCGGCCCTGATCCAAGACCTCGGCATAAGACATCAGTCCGGTATCCGGGCCGCCGAGTCGATGCGCAGCGGCGGCGAAGCCAGACATGAATGTCAGTGGAAACCCGGCCTGCTCGATGAGCTTGGCGCTTAGCGCATCGCCGCAGCAGGGCATCGAGATCAGCCCGCCTTGGTCGAGCAGGGTGCGCAGCTGTTCGGGGGCTGTTGTCACAGCGTCATTGGCCATCGGCGAAGCGCTCATTGCAACATAGGGGCTCGATCGGCCACTGGCGTCCCATCGGTCGCGATGCCCGGTTCGCCCTCATTCGGAATGCGCCAGCTGACGCGTCCGGTGCGGATCAGCTCGCGGCCCGGATCACCGGGCTTCTTGCCGAAACGGATCAGTTGGATGAGGTCGGAGCTGACGCGCGGATTGGTCGTAAAGTAGCCGTGTCCGAACAGGTCTGTGCGCTTGCCCTCATAGGCGATCAGATCAGTGCCGCCGCGGGTTTCGAGGTAACGCTGGGCCGTGTCGGTGATCTCATCCGGGGTCAACTGGCCAACGCGGTTGCGACTGCGGAACAGGATGCGCGAGACCTGCAAGGCGCGATCCTTGGGCGAGGAGTAGACGGTCAGGCGCCCATCGAGGGTGCGTGGCAAACGCGCCTCGGGCCAGACTGTGACCAAGTCGGGATCGGAGATGAAGCCGGTCAGCTGCTGCGAGGCGATGTCGATATCGATGTCCGGTGACATCAAGACCAGGTTCTTGACCTTGAACAGGGATGCTGGCTCTTTGCCGGCCGCGATGGCCTCGAGCGCCAGCTCACGGGCTGCCGAGAGGGTGACCGCGGCGCCTCGGCTGTGGGCGAGGACATGCATCCCTTTCACCTCCGGCATCGTGGCGATGGTGCGGATGGTCTTCTTCAGGTGCGCCACGGCGAAGTCAGCGGTCTCGGTGGTATTGGTGTAAGAGATCAGGAAGTTGCCGGTGGTCGAGGCCGGCCAGGTGAAGAAGCTGCAGACCGGCTCGCGGCCGAGAAAATGGCACAGCTCGGCAGTGGTGAAGGCGGTGCTGGCGAACGTCTCATTAAAGCCATGCACGTAGAGCATGACCTCGCGCGTGGGCGAGTGCTCGAGACGGCGTCTGATCTCGTCTTGGAGCGTCTCTCTGGCCGCGGCATGACGGATCAGCTGGTCGCGATCCCGCAACAGCATGCCTTGCGGATTGCGCTTGATCTTGTAGGGCTCGTCCGGGAAGGCTCCCAGCTCTTTGACCTCGCCAAGCTCCAGCTCCACTGGGCGGGTGCGCTCGGCAAGCTGGCTCTGCTCGGCAAGCCCCTGCCAATCGAGTGCGGGGACGAGCTGAACCTGCGCCGACCCAAAGGCGATTCTTCGCGCTCGCTCCTGACCATAGGGGAGGGTCTCTCCTGCTTGCTTCGCCCGCTCGACCTCTTCTGGGGTGGGCAGTGCGCGGTCGGTGATGTAGAGCAAGTCAACATCCGGGTGCCGCCGCGTTTCCCGTTCCGGGTCAAACAACGGCTGTCCACTGGGCTGCTGGTAGACGACCGGTGTCGGCATCAGCTCCCGTGCAGTGCTGGCGCAGCCGCTGATGACGGCGCTGCTGAGCAGAAGGATGAGGGTCTTTGTGAGCAGTCCTGGCATCGGATTCGGGCCTCGGTCTCGGGCGACTTTGCGGCAGTGGCCGCAGTCTGCATTGCGGCATAGCGATGCGTCTAGACTCTGCACCCGTCGAATGATCCCTGAGGCACCTGTTTGATGGCCTCGATATCCTTGCTAGAGTCCTCTCAGGTCGTTACCCTCAACGGGCGTTTCTATCCACGCCTTTTGCTCAAGATCAGCATGCAAGCCAACGCCTTGCCAACACCGCAGCCGCACCAGGTCACCGTGAGAGAGTTCTTTCTCATGGGCGAGGCCGGCGTGCTAGACCCTGAGGCCAGGATCGAGCTGATCGAAGGAGTCATGATCGACATGCCGCCGATCGCCCCGCCACATGCAGGCCGCACCAAGCGGTTGACCTCTTTGCTCATCGAAGCGATCGGCAGGCGCGCCATCGTCTCCACCCAAGATCCGATCCTGCTCGGGGATCTCAGCGCCCCCCAGCCCGACATCGCCGTGCTCAAGCCGCGGGACGATTTCTACACCGCCGAGCATCCACGGGCCGACGATGTCTTACTCGTGATCGAGATCGCCGACAGCAGCGTTCGTTATGACCGGGAGTGCAAACTGCCGCTGTACGCCCGATTCGGCATTCCCGAGGCATGGCTGATCGACATCCCCGCGCGGGCCATCTGGGGGTATCGGGAGCCCGAGAACGGTGCCTACCAAACAAGCCTTCAGCTTGAGGCGCCACACCGAATCAGGCCGTCGATGCTGGATGGCTTGGAGATAGCGCTAGCCGAGCTGGTCTAGGGCAGCACAGCCCAACAACGCCCAGATTAAGACCCAGAAAGACGGTCCGTCCACCAAGTTGGCAAGCGGGCGGCGGTAGCCAAGTTTGACAGGCTGCTGGGGATCTAGAACATTCGGGGTGCGGCTGTAGTCCGCTGCCGCGTTCTGGTGACTGTTGCCAAAGATGTCTTGCAACCGTTGGCGCAGCCGAGTCACCGTTGGCTGCCCGGCCGGCGCACCGCGATGGCGAGTGCCTTGGGCTGGACGATGAGCACGACCAGCCGCTTGCCGCGCGTGACGGCGGTGTAGAGCAGGTTGCGCTGCAGCAGGTTTTAATGCTGGGTGGCGATCGGTATCACCACGGCCGGGCACTCGGAGCCTTGGGCCTTGTGGACAATGGTGGCGTAATGTCAGTTCCTCTCGAAGTATGACCATGCCGCAACGTCGCGACCAACGGTCGGCTTCTCGCTCCGCGTTACAGGCAGCGGTGATCTATGGGCTGATCGCTGTCGGTTGGATCTTGACCTCAGATTGGCTGCTGACCTTGTTTGGCATTCTCCCGCAAACCGTCTTGTTGCTGCAGACGGCTAAGGGCTTGGGCTTCGTCGCGGTGACCTCGCTCCTGCTGTTCGTGCTGCTTCGCGCGCAGCTGCGACGACGCGAAGAGAGTGAGCGGCGCTTCTCGACCTTGGTCGAGAACCTTCCGGGCATGGTGTATCGCTGTGAGAACGATCGTCATTGGACCATGCGTTACGTCAGTCGAGCAGCCCAAAGACGCACCGGTTATGTCCCTGCCGAGCTCATCGGTAACGCTCGGATTGCCTACGCCGAGCTGATCTATCCTGACGATCGGGAGCGCGTCTGGGATGAGGTCCAGCAGGCTGTCAGGGCTGGCCGATCCTTCCAGAGCGAATATCGTATCCACAACCGAGCCGGCAGCCTGAGATGGGTTTGGGAGCAGGGCTGTGCGGTGCCGGACAACGACCATGAGGGCAGGATCGTCCTTGAGGGCTTGATGCTCGATGTCACCGAGCGCAAACAGGCCGAAGCCATTGCCCGAGACGCCGCTGAGCGTCTGGGGTCAGTCGGCGACAACCTTCCCGGTGGGGCGATCTACCGACTTCACCGCAACCGGAACGGAGATTACCGCTTCACCTATGCATCGCGCGGTGTCGAGACGATTCTGGGCATCAGTCGCGAGCATATGCTTGCCGATGCGGGATCGGTCTTCAGTCTGACCGAGGCACCCTACGATGAATCGGTTCATGCCGCGAATGAACGCTCTGCCTGCGATCTGAGCATCGTTGACATGGAGCTTCCGCAACGTCTGCCAGATGGGACTCGAAAGTGGATCGCGGTGCGTTCTCTGCCGCATCAGTCAGCCGATGGTGGCGTGCTCTGGGACGGAATCGTGCTCGACATCAGCGAGCGCAAGGCGGCGGAGGAGAAGCTGCGGGAGGCCGCCGCCGTATTTGCCAACACCGCCGAGGGTGTCATCATCACAACGCTCGACGGCGAGATCCGCGATGTCAATCAGGCCTTTGTCGATGTGACTGGCTATGGACGCGACGAGGCGATCGGCGAAAACCCGCGCCTCCTGAAGTCCGGTCGGCACGAGCATGGCTTCTACCAGGCCATGTGGCAGTCTCTGCTGGAGACGGGGCAATGGCGCGGGGAGATCTGGAATCGGCGCAAGGATGGGATGGTCTATCCGGAGCTACTGACCATTAGCGCGGTGCGCGACCCTCAGGGCGAGGCTAGGGGCTATGTGGGTGTCTTCACCGATATCACGCCGATCAAAGAGGCTGAAGAACGCTTGGAGTATCTGGCCCAGCATGATGCCCTGACTGGTTTGCCGAACCGTTTGCTCTTGAATGCCCGTTTGCGTCATAGCCTGCACCAGGCGCAGCGTACCAAGGGCAAGCTGGCGCTGTTGTTCTTCGACCTTGATCGCTTCAAGCACATCAATGACAGCCTTGGCCACACAGCCGGCGATCAGCTGCTACAAGAGTTCGCTCAGCGCCTTACGAATAGCCTGCGCACTGGTGACACCGTTGCTCGCATCAGCGGCGATGAGTTCATCGTCCTGCTCGAGGGGGTCAACAACTCGGCGAGCATTGCCGCGATCGCGCGCAAGCTGATCGAGGCCCTCAAGCCCCCGGTCGTCATTAACGGCAGTCAGGTTGGCGCAACGGCCAGCGTTGGCATCAGCGTGTATCCGGATGATGGCGACACCGAAGCGATGCTGCTGCGCAACGCCGATGCAGCCATGTACCGTGCCAAAGAAGAGGGCGGAAACACCTATCAGTTCTACACCGCCGAGATGACGGCAGCGGCCTTCGAGCAGGTGTTTCTCGACAATGCGCTGCGCGATGCCCTCGATAACGACGAGTTCCGGCTGCTGTATCAGCCGCTGGTCGATCTCTCATCCGGGCGGCTACTGGGGGTTGAGGCCCTGCTGCGATGGGAGCATCCAAAGCAAGGCACGATCCCGCCGGCCAGGTTCATTCGCATCGCCGAACAGAATGGCCTGATCGGGGATATCGGCAGCTGGGTCTTGCGCAGCGCTTGCACCCAAGGAAAGCGCTGGCTCGAGAAGGGTTTCGCGTTCGGCGTCATTGCCGTCAATATCGCCGGTCGCCAGATCCATGATCGCGCCTTCGTCGCCGATGTCGAGCGCATCCTCGCCGACACGGGTCTGCCTCCGCATTGCCTCGATCTCGAGGTGAGTGAGGGCTTCGTGATGCGCCGTGCTGACCTGGGCGTGAGCCGGCTCCAGGCCTTGCGCACGCAAGGTGTCGGCATTGCGATTGATGATTTTGGCACTGGCTATTCGTCACTCAGTCGGCTGAAACGGCTACCGATCACCAAGATCAAGATCGACCAGAGCTTTGTGCGCGACATTCCCGATGATCGCAACGACATGGCGCTTTGCGATGCCGTGATCGCGATCAGCCGATCGCTGGACCTCACTGTGATCGCCGAGGGTGTGGAGACGGTGGCGCAGGCCGACTTCCTGCGAGACAAGGGCTGCGTCATCGCTCAAGGCTATCTCTACAGCCGCCCGGTCGCGCCGGAGGAGGTCGAGCGATTGTTTGCCGAGGCCCAGGATGCAGACTCGGCCGCCGCCGAGCCGATTGAACGATAAGGCGATTGCCGGAAAAGCTCATACCGAATTGCGCAGGATTTTCGTTTGCCTT
>NZ_JBUDPI010000123.1:0-9745 GCF_054919635.1 Halochromatium sp.
ACTGCATTGAATGCGGTTGCTGCGCCCATGTCTGCCCGTCGCACATCCCGCTGGTGCAGTACTACCGCTTTGCCAAGACCGAGAGCTGGGCGCGCGAGCAGGAGAAGCGTGCCGCCGATCATGCACGCGAGCGTCATGCCGCGCGTGAGGCGCGGCTGGAGCGGCAGGAGCGTGAGCGCAAGGCCAAGCTGCGCAAGAAGAAGGAGGCCGTCGCGGCCAAAGGAGCAGCGTCGACGTCGGATAAGACGGACAAGCAGGCCGCGATTGAGGCGGCACGCCGTCGTGCCGCGGAAAAGAAGGCGACGGTGGCGCAGGCTGAAGCAACGGCCAAGCCCGTTGATCAGGATGTAGCCGGTCAGCAAGAAGCCATTGCGGCCCCGGTCGACCAGAGCGATGGCACCGTGCTGGCCCAGCCTGCTTCGTCGAAGGCGCCGACCACTGACCCAATGGCTGAATCGAGCAGCCAGCCGACCGATATATCGACAGACCAGCCGAAGGGACAAGCGTCCGCGGCGACCAGACAAGCCCAGCCGCGGGAAGCGGTTGCGGCCGAGCAGGAGTAACGCCGGTGGCTATGACCTTTGTCTCGTCGCCGCATAGCGCGCGCGTCAACCGTGTTGACCAGGTCATGCTGCAGGTCTGCCTGGCGCTGGTGCCCGGGACCCTAGCACTGGTCTGGTTCTTTGGCTGGGGCGTGCTCATCAACATGGCGCTAGCGACCCTGTTTGCGGTGCTCGCCGAGGCGCTGGTGATGAAGCTGCGCGGGCGTCCGGCGCTGCCAGCAATCGGTGACTACAGCGCTGTGGTCACCGCGTTGCTATTCGCGCTGACGATACCGCCGACCATGCCCTGGTGGATGACCCTGCTCGGTATCCTGTTCGCGATCGTCATCGTCAAACAGCTCTATGGGGGCATCGGCTACAACCCATTCAACCCGGCCATGGCTGGCTATGTGTTCTTGCTGATCTCCTATCCAGTCGCGACGACGAGCTGGCTGCCGCCCGATATCCCAGCGCTTCTCGAGGCGCGCGATCTATCGACGCTCTCGTTTCTGGATTCAGCCCGTCTGATCTTCACCGGCAGTCTGCCCGAAGGACTGACCTGGGACGCCGTGAGTGCCGCGACGCCACTGGATGAGATGCGCACGCTGCTCGATCAGGGGCAGACGATCGATGAGATTCGTGGCAGCAGCCCGCTTTGGGGGGATTTCGGCGGTCGCGGCTGGGAGTGGGTCGGGAACTGGTTCCTGCTCGGCGGTCTCTATCTGCTGTGGCGGCGAGTAATCAGCTGGCACATCCCAGTGGCGGTGCTCGGCGGCCTGCTAGCGGCTGCAGCGGCATTTTGGCTCGTCGATCCGCAGCATTTTCCATTCCCCGGATTCCATCTGTTCTCGGGTGCCGCCATCCTGGGCGCGTTCTTTATCGCGACCGATCCGGTCTCGGCTTGCACGACTCGGCGAGGTCAGCTGATCTATGGTGCTGCGATTGGCGTCACCGTCTTCGTGATCCGCACCTGGGGCGGCTATCCCGATGCTGTCGCCTTCGCGGTCTTGTTGATGAACATCGCCGCACCGATGATCGATCATTATTCCCAGCCTCGGGTCTTCGGACATCGCCGCAGCGAGCGCAAGAAGGCCTGAGCACACAGCAGTTGACGGACAATGACCATGAAAAAGGCACCCATCCTGATTGCCGCATTCATCTTGGGCAGTTTCGCCGTAGGGGGCGTCGGCCTGGTGGCGGTGACGCATGAGCTCACCGATGCGCGGATCATCGAGAACCAACGCCAAGCGATGATGGCCAAGTTGGAGGCCATTGTGCCGGAAGGGCGCATGTCCAATGATCCGCTGCAGGATCGCATCGAGGTCAGTGACCCGAAGCTGCTCGGCTCCCCGGTGACGGAGGTCTATCGGGTGCGCGACCAGGGTGAGCCGGTGGCCCTGATCCTGAAACCGATTGTCCCTGACGGGTATGCCGGGCCGATCAAGCTCTTGGTCTCGGTGCTGCGTGACGGCTCCTTGGGGGGCGTGCGGGTGATCTCGCACCATGAGACGCCCGGCCTCGGCGATAAGATCGAGGAGCGCAAGGATGACTGGATCATCGAGCAGTTCAATGGGCGCTCCCTTGGTCAACCACCGCTCGAGAAATGGACGGTGAAGCGCGACGGCGGCGTCTTCGATCAGTTCACCGGTGCGACCATCACGCCCCGCTCTGTGGTGCATGCGGTCAAGGGTACCCTGCTCTTCGTGCAGCAGCACGGCGATTCGCTTTATGAGAGACCCGCGGCCGGTCAGATGAAGGCCGAGTCAGCTCCATTGCCCGCTGACATGCCAACCAACGAGGGCCCGATGGGGGTGCAGCCGGCGGCGGCGCTCAAGGTTCTGCCTGGTCAGCGCTCAGTGCCGACGCTCGACCGGGTCGAGGATCGAGGGCAGGTGATGAGCGCGACCCAGCCGCTGACTGATGCGACCACGGAGGCCTCCTGATGGCGGAGAAGGGCTACGGTGGGTTGATCGAAGAAGGGCTCTGGAGCAACAATCAGGCGCTGGTCGCGATGCTCGGACTCTGTCCGCTGCTCGCTGTCACGACCACTGCAACCAATGGCCTCGGGATGGGGCTGGCGACGACAACCGTCTTGGTGCTCTCGAATGCGACCATTTCGCTGATCCGCAATCTGGTGCGTCCCGAGGTCCGGCTTCCGGTCTTCGTGCTGGTCATTGCCTCGTTCGTGACCGCGGTCGAGCTGACCATGCAGGCCCAATTCTTCGAGCTCTATCTCGTGCTCGGGCTCTTCATCCCGTTGATCGTGACCAACTGTGCCATCATCGGCCGCGCTGAAGCCTTTGCCTCCAAGGCACGGCTGGACCGCGCTATCGTCGATGGCTTGGCGATGGGGATCGGCTTCACGCTGGTGCTGATGGTGCTCGGCGGGATACGCGAGCTGCTCGGTCAAGGCACCCTGTTCTATCAGGCCGAGCTGCTACTTGGACCCGCTGCGGAGGGCTTCGGGCTGACCCTCGGTGAAGGCTTCCAAGGCGCCTTGCTCGCGATCTTGCCTCCCGGTGCTTTCATCGGTCTGGGCTTCTTGATCGCCCTGAAGAACCTGATCGATAAGGCCCTAGTCCGCCGTCAGCAGACGCGGCGCCAAGCGTCTCAGCAGTCGCCAGATGCTGAGGTGACCCCTGTCGGTAGCTAGCCTCTAGTGCTCCTGCGCTGCCCTTAAGTCGGTTTGGTGCCGAATGATCGGCCACAGAGATGGTATATTTGCCCGCTAACCTAGTTTCGGGCCTTTGGTCACGTCGGCAAAGCGGTGCACTGCGGTGCGGCAGTGACTTCTGGCAGCATTTCAAGAAAGACGGGGAGTTTACGCATGTCTAAGAAACATCCAGTTGTTGCCGTGACCGGCTCGTCTGGCGCAGGGACCACGACAGTAAAGCGCGCTTTCGAGCATATCTTTTATCGAGACGGCATCAACGCGGCGGTGATCGAAGGCGATAGCTTCCACCGTTACAATCGCAAGGAGATGAAGGCGGAGATGGCCAAGGCGGCCGAAGAGCACCGCAACCTGAGCCATTTTGGCCCCGAGGCCAACCATTTCGATCTGATCGCCGAACTCTTCGCCAGCTACGGCGATTCTGGTACGGGCAAGAAGCGCTATTACATCCACAGCGACGAAGAGGCGGTTGAGCACAACGAGCGCCTCGGTACAAACCTCTCACCGGGTGAGTTTACGCCTTGGGAAGAGATCCCTTGCAACACCGATCTGCTGTTTTATGAAGGGCTGCATGGGCTAGCCAAGACCGACGAGGCGGATGTCGCTCGACATGTGGACCTCGGCATCGGCGTGGTGCCAATCGTCAACCTCGAGTGGATTCAGAAGATCCATCGCGACAATGCCGAGCGTGGCTATTCGGCCGAGGCCATCGTTGACACCATTCTGCGTCGACTGCCCGATTACATCCGGCATATCACGCCGCAGTTCACGCGCACCGATATCAACTTCCAGCGCGTGCCAACGGTTGATACCTCCGATCCATTCATTGCTCGAGATATCCCGACCCCTGACGAGAGCTTCGTCATCATCCGCTTCAAGGAGCCGGAAAAGTTCGATGTGGATTTCAAATACTTGCTGGCGATGATCAAGGACTCGTTCATGTCCCGGCGCAACACCATTGTCGTGCCGGGTGGCAAGATGGGCTTTGCAATGGAGGTGATCCTGCAGCCCATTATCGAGCGGATGATGGCGGCGCGTAACGTCTAGTCCTGCCGCCAGATGAGGCATTGAGGCGTGCTTAAGCACCCAATGGAGGGGCACCAATGCGGAGGCAGCCATGCCTCCGCAGACTGGGTTTTTATGGCCACTTGTCCTGCGGCTTGGGCAAATCGGCCCGACGGGCATAGCCGTCATCGCCGTCTTGTCCACCGAATAAGCCAGACGACCTGTCTTGAGCGTGGCGGCTAGCAGGTTGTCAGCGGATGTCGAGCGTGCGCTGCACTTAGAGCACACGCGTTAGCCTGAAGCCGGCGACTCGCCTCGTCGCTCTGGTGGACGCACCGTCAGTAGGTGCACGCGACGACTGTCGGCCCGCAAGATGGTGAAGCGAAAGCCGTCGATCTCAACACGCTCGCCGCGTTTTGGCAGATGGGCAAAGGCATGGACCACGAGCCCGCCGACGGTATCGAGATCGCCGCCCTCAAGCGCCGTGCCGAAGTACTCATTGAATTCCTCGATCGAGGTCCGCGCCTTGACCGTATATTCGCCCTTGCCGCGCTTGTAGATGAAGGCACCTTCGTCGAAGTCATGCTCGTCTTCGATATCGCCGACGATCTGTTCCAACACGTCCTCGATGGTGACGACGCCGGCGGCGGAGCCATACTCGTCGACGACGATGGCCATGTGATTGCGGCTCGCCCGAAACTCCTTCAGTAACACGTTGAGCCGCTTGCTCTCTGGGACGAAGACCGCTGGGCGGACATGGTCACGGATGTTGAACGGGCGGCGGTTGGTCTCGGAGTAGTAGGACAGCAGATCCTTGGCGAGCAGGATGCCAACCACTTCACCCTTGTCGTCGCCGGTGACAGGAAAGCGCGAATGGGCACTCTCGACGGCGGTGGCGAGGATGCTCTCGAGGGGATCGTCGCGGCGGATGTAAACCATCTCTGCACGGGGAATCATGATGTCACCGACCCGAAGGTCTGCAACCTGCAGCACGGCTTCCATCATGCCGAGGCCTTCGCGGTCGAGGAGACCTTTGCGCTCGGCTTGCTGAAGGAGCGCGACAAGCTGCTCCTTGGTCTTGGGCTCAGGTTGCGAAAAACCCTTAAAGAGCCGAGGTAAGCGTAGGCGCTGCAGCCAGCGATTGGCTTGGGCGCCGTTTCTAGATCCGTCGTCGCTCGCCATTGGCGTCGTCATTGACCTCATAGGGTGATGGGAATCCTAGCGCGCCGAGGATGCGAATCTCCAGCGTCTCCATCGGCGCGGCCTCGGCGTCTGTGAGATGATCGAAGCCTAGCAGGTGCAGGGCTCCGTGCACGACCAGATGCGCCCAGTGGGCGGTGGTGGTCTTGCCTTGCTCGGCCGCCTCGCGCTGAACCAGGGGGGCGCAGATCACGAGATCGCCGAGCAGTGCGCCCATCTCAGCGAAGGCAGGCTCTGTCGGATCGATCCCTGGCGGTGGCTCGAAGGGGAACGACAGGATATTGGTTGCTCCCGAGCGGCTGCGGTATTGCTGGTTCAGCTCAGCGATCTCGGCGTCATCGGTGATGCGGATGGTGAGCTCGGCCGGCCAGTGGATCTGGGCATGTCGCGGCGAGAGCTCGGGCCCAAGTGCGGCTAACGCCCAGCGCTCTAGCTCAGGAGCAGGGGGGACTGTGGCGCGCTGCTGGGCATCCAGAGGCCCGAGCTGCAGGTCGATCCGGATCGACCGCTCAGGGCGCCGCTCCGATGGCTGGTCGCATCGTTGGTCGGCCAGCCCGTCGGCCAACTCCCCGGTCGGCATCATCGACGTCGCTGTCTTGTTAGGCCCATCGGGCGCGTTAGGCGCATCGGGCGGCTCAGAGGCCTTGGTCGCGGTCATGGGCGTCGTAGGCATTGACGATCCGCTGCACCAGGGCATGGCGCACTACATCGCGGGCACTGAAGAAGGAGAAGCTGATGCCGTCCACTGAGCGCAGGATCTCGACCGCCTGCCGCAGCCCCGAGGGCTGTCCGCGCGGCAGATCGACCTGGGTCACGTCACCAGTGACCACAGCGGTGGAGCCGAAGCCGATCCGGGTCAGGAACATCTTCATCTGCTCGGGTGTGGTGTTCTGGGCCTCATCCAGAATGATGAAGGCCTCATTGAGGGTGCGTCCGCGCATATAGGCCAGTGGTGCGACCTCGATCACGTTGCGCTCGATCAGTTTATTGACCTTCTCGAACCCAAGCATCTCGAATAGGGCGTCGTAGAGCGGGCGCAGATAGGGATCGATCTTTTGCGACAGATCGCCGGGCAGGAAGCCGAGCCGCTCGCCGGCCTCGACCGCTGGGCGAACCAACAGCAGCCGACGCACGCGCTCGGTCTCAAGGGCCTCGACAGCGCAGGCAACGGCTAGATAGGTCTTGCCTGTGCCAGCGGGGCCAACGCCGAAGTTGAGGTCGTGGCGCAGGATCGCGTGCATATAGCTGAGCTGCATCGCCCCGCGTGGCTTGATCAGTCCACGCTTGGTCTTGATGATCACCTCAGGAACGGCCTCGGCACTAGCAGCGGCAACGCTATCGGCGCCAGATTCAACCAATTCCAGATGGACGCGCTCAGGAGAGAGCACCTCGTCGGCGGTCGCCGCATAGAGTCCGTCGATCACCTGGGCGCTGGCCTCGGCCGCCTGCCGCTCGCCGATGACACGGAAGCTCATGCCGCGATTGGCGATCTCGACGCCAAGGCGGCGCTCGATCAGGCGCAGATGGGAGTCAAACTGTCCGCAGAGGTTCGCCAGCCGCACGTTGTCTTCTGGCGCAAGGCTGAGGTCGATAATGGTGGGCGATTGGGTCAATGGTTGCGGGCGAGGGCTATCGGTCTGGTCGTTCGGTGGATGAGCGGCTGAGATGAGATGACGGCCTAGAGCTGGGCGCTGCCGAGGCCGGTCTCAGCGGCGAATCCGATCGCTTTGTCCGAGGTAACTGGCGCCTGTTGCTGAAGCTCGCCACGCAGCGAGTTTGGCAGGGCCTCGGTGATCAGCAGATCAGCAAAGCCGCCGATCAGTGTCTCGGGGCTTCTAAAGTTGACCACCCGGTTGTTCTCGGTTCGACCGGCGAGCTGGCTTGGGTCCTTGCGCGAAGGGCCGGTGACGAGCACCCGGTGGACCTCTCCGACCATCGTCCTGCTGATCTGCTGTGCCTGCTGATTGATCTGGTGCTGCAGACGCGCGAGTCGCCCTTGCTTGATCTCCGCAGGGACAAGGTCGGCATAGTCGGCGGCGGGGGTACCCGGGCGCGCACTGTAGATAAAGCTGAAGGAGTGGTCGAAGCCAACCTCTTTGACGAGACGCAGCGTCGCCTCGAAGTCGACCTCGGTCTCACCGGGGAAGCCGACGATGAAGTCAGATGAGATGCTGATCTCGGGGCGAGCCCGCCGCAGTCGGCGGACCTTTTCTTTGTACTCGAGCGCGGTATGGCCGCGCTTCATCAGCGCCAGAATCCGGTCTGAGCCGCTCTGTACTGGCAGGTGCAGGAAGCTCACCAGCTCCGGAACCTCCGCATAGGCCTCGATGAGGCTATCGGAGAACTCGACCGGATGCGAGGTGGTGAAGCGGATACGATCGATGCCGTCGACCGCGGCGCAATAGCGGATCAACAAAGCCAGGTCAGCGATCTCGCCATCGTGCATCAGGCCGCGATAGGCGTTGACATTCTGCCCGAGCAGATTGACCTCACGCACGCCCTGCTCGGCGAGTCCTGCGACTTCGGCGATAACGTCATCAAAGGGCCGGCTGACCTCCTCGCCGCGCGTATAGGGGACCACGCAGTAGGTGCAGTATTTGGAGCAGCCCTCCATGATCGAGACGAAGGCGCTCGGCCCATCGGCGCGCGGCTCGGGTAGCCGATCGAACTTCTCGATCTCTGGGAAGCTAACATCCGTCTGTGGCTGATGCTGCTGATCGACCGCATCGAGCATCGTCGGCAGCCGATGCAAGGTCTGCGGGCCAAACACCAGATCGACGTAGGGCGCGCGCTCGCGGATGGCGTCCCCCTCTTGACTGGCGACACAGCCGCCGACGCCGATGATCAAACCCGGCCGACGATCCTTCCACGGCCGCCAACGCCCGAGTTGAGAGAAGACCTTCTCCTGCGCCTTCTCGCGAATCGAGCAGGTGTTGAGCAGCAGCACATCGGCCTCCTCGGGCCGATTCGTGCGCTCGAAACCGTGGGATTCATGCAACAGATCGGCCATGCGCGACGAGTCATACTCGTTCATCTGACAGCCATAGGTTTGAATATAAAGTTTTTTTGCCATCAGCGGGGAAGAGCCCTCGGCTTCATCGATGATTCGGTGACGTTGGGGGGAGACGAGAGCGATACTAGGGCAGCCGGGGCGTTGCCTGGACCGTTGCGCTCGCTAGTCAGGTGCGGTCAGATCAGTTCTGCATCGTCATCATCGTGAATCATGGTGTCAAGCGGTGTTGAATCAACGCATCTCGGCATTGAGTGCCGCTCGGCAAGCGTGCGCATTGTACGCGAGTGCGATGGATTGGCAGCGGGTCGATCTGCCAGCTGTTTGAGTACACTGGTCGCTTGACCTTGTCGATGGGAGGGGCGCTCTGGGCTAACCGCTGCGCTGTTGGCGCCAGGCCCTTAGCCGATCGGCAATGAAGAAGGGAGCATAGAGCACGAGGATGGTCAGCGCGAGGATCGCGATCAGCGCAAGCCAGTACCAGGGCCAGGGCCCGAACCAATCTAGCAGGGAGGTGCCTGCTGGCTTCTCCATCAGGTACATGAAGTTGGTTCCGAGGACGGTATTGACTCCCAGGGCGAGGCCGGCGACACCAAGGGTGAGCAAGGGAACACGGATCAAGGAGGCCGGAACCGGTCGTAGCCGATAGACGATGAGCGCGTAGGTCACGCCGATGATCACCAATCCGTGGCCAAGGAAGAACAGCACGAACTCAGCCGATGGGAAGCCTTGTCCCAAGTCCGGTGTCACAAGGGCCTGGGTGGTGCCCCCGAGTGCCCAGAAGTAGACCACTTCGAAGACGCGCGGACTGTCGGTGATCAGGACCCAAGCGGTGAGCCAAACCGCTAGTGCGCAAAGATGCAGAGGTAGCATCTGTGCTGTGAGTCCATCGCGCTGGAACAGAAGCACCAGCTGCACCAGCTCCTGGGAGACCAGCAACAGCGCCAACAGCAGCCCGATCAACCGTGCCCGTGATGGCGCCAGGCTGCGAACGGCGATCGGCAGCAGCAGTGACGCTGCTAGGATCAGGCCGATCGCCGCGAGATGCGAGCTGCTGAAGAGGACGAAGCCGTTGCTCATGAGCGCCTGTTGCGCCTCATTGGGCCAGCCGCTGCGACGACTGTTGCTGTCGCCGGTCGGCCGATGGTCGGGCGTGGCGTTGGACTGGGCAGCGCCCGGCCAGAGCTAGCTCGATACGGTTTCTCACACAGCGTCCAAGTCAGCTCGCCATACAGCGGTTCAGACGTCAAAGGGCTCCTTGCGCTCAAGGTTCGCCGCGGCGAAGTCCCAGTTGACCATCTCCCAGAAGGCATCGAT
>NZ_JBUDPI010000124.1:0-9648 GCF_054919635.1 Halochromatium sp.
CGGCGTGGTAATTGGTGATGACGATCTTGGCGCGCTCCAGCTCCGGCATCAGATCCGTCGGCACCAGCTCGCGGTTGGCATAGTAGCTATCGAGATCGTTCGGCAGCAGCACCCGCAGACGATCCTTGATGGTCAAGCCGGGCGCGACGATCAAGAAACCGCGGCTGAAACGCTTACTCTGCGGACGACGCGCCGCGTTGATGCTCTGCCAGGCGATGAGCATCGCCATCACCGTCGTCTTGCCGGCACCAGTGGCGAGCTTGAGCGCGAGACGAGCGAGGCCCGGGTTGGCGTTCTCGCTGGCGTCGTGCAGGTGCTCCAGATAGCGCTGCCCGAGCTTGCCGACCTGCGGCGCAACCTCGATGAGCCAGATGGCGGTCTCGACCGCCTCCACCTGGCAAAAGAAGGGCCGGATGCCCGAGAACGGATGCTGTCGCCAATGCTTCAGAAGCCGCGCTGTCTCCGGGGTCACGCGCCATTGGTGCTCGGGCAGCAGACGCCAGCGGTCGACTTGCTCGCGCACGCCGTTGATGATGGCGGTATGGGCGTAGCGCTGATCTTGGCTGGAGAGCCCTTGGCCTTCGTCGAACAGGAGGTCTTGCTGCTGCGGCTGTCCCTTGCGCTTCTTCGGCTGCGGGATCGGCGTGATGAACTCTGCCGGGCGCCGCGTCTGAAGGATCTTCTGCGTCGGCTGACCTTGCGCGTCCAGCTCCCAGTGGCGGCTCGGGCCGGCGTAGGGCGAGTTGAGTATCGGCTGCTCGAAGAATGGGTTGTCCAAAACACCGCTCCTTAAATCGTCAGGCCTATCCCGCTGGCAGGCCGAGTGGCATTTAGGACGAGATGCCTGGGTCTGGCAAGTCCTCTGCGACCGAAGGTGCACTCAGTCGGAACGCCAAAGCGATTAACCGCCAATAATCTCATTCAGCCCTTCGATGACATGGGCAAGCTCGTCTGGGCTGAGGCGACCAATCTTCTTGCCGATGCGCTCGGTCGAGAGTGTTCGAATCTGACTGATCTTGACCCACGACCGCCTTGGCAGCTTGGAAGCCAGGATCTCATGTGTCAAAGGAAAGCCTGCACGCTGCGCTTGGCTAGTCAGCGCCATTGCGATGACAGTACCGGAGCGCTCATTGAAGATGTCTTGGCTCAGAATGAGCACCGGGCGCTCACCGGATTGCTCGCGCCCAATGGTCGGATTGAGATCCGCCCAGCGAATCTCGCCCCTCAATAGCTTGGCCATGCATCCAGATCCTCAGACAACCCTTCGTCCGCCATGGCCCGCTCAAAGGCAGGGTCCAGTTTGGCGCACTCCTCAGCGAGGCGGTTGCACTCCAGCCGCTCCAGCTTCTCGACCACGGCCTCCTGGATGGCGCGGCTCCGATTGCTAAAGACCTTACGTCTCACCAGGGTGTCGACCTTGGCAAGGACACCTTCCTCGATAGTGATTGCTACCTTCGTCTGACTCATGACAGTGGTCCTCTTTGGTATGACGAAACATCATACCCCAGGTTGGCATCGTGGCAAGGCGAGGTCGTTAATCAGGCTCTTGCCATGCCGACCTGGACTAGCCTTGCGTCTAAAGGGAGTGGAACTAGCGGCGCGGCCCAGCGCATGAGATCGCATTAGGGTCGCGGCCAGTGCCGCGCTTGCTGGCAACGTCTGTTGCGAAGCGTGCAGGCGCCAGGGCATCGTAATCGGCCTCGAAGCCAGCGGCGAGCAAGGCTTCGCGCAAAGGTGACTCTAGTGCTGGCAGCCCATCGATGTGCTGGATCAGCAGCCGTTTGCGGCCAGCCGAGGGCACGCGCGGTAGCGCCGCCAGCGCCAGTTCGAGCTCATTGCCGTCATCACTGACCGCATCCGGGAAGGTCAGGATCTGCTTGCCGCTGGCGGCGACATAGACGATCGGCTTACCGGCGACCAAAATCACCCAGGCGCCAGCGAGGCGTTTTGGGCTCGGCTGACCAGACTGGAGACCAGACTCGCGAGCAGCCTTGTTGGACGGTCCGGCGCCAGATTGGGTGTCGGCGCCGCTAGCCTTGGACGTGGCCTGCTCGAGGCCGCTACCACGCGGGACATCGGGCAGGCTCCATCCGGCACGAGCAACCTCCGGCCAGGGCAGCAAGGCGCCGTAAGGATTCGCGGGATCAATCGCCGCCAGGATGCGGACATCGACTGGGGCGAAGCCATCAAGCGGAGGCTCATCGAGTCTGGCCGCGCGCAGGCGGTCGATTGCAGCGGGCAGCGCGAACTGGGCCCCGGATAGCCCTTCGACGAAGTAGCCGCGGCGCACCTGACCCACCTCCTCCATCTGCTTCAGCACCTTATAAAGCGGGCCGAAGCCACCGGTCAGGTCCTCGGCCGCAACGGCCTCGCGGCTCAGCACGCCGTAGCGCTCCAGCAGCATCCGCGCCTGCGCGAGCAAGCGCTCGGTGGCCTTTGAGGCAGGAGCCACTGCATTCTCGCCCGGGACTGGGAAGGCGCCTTCGTCTTGGCACGGAGAGGGGTCGAAGCCAACCGCAGATCCAGTCGCGGCCTGATCGGCGAGCCGGACATCGACGCCGGCGAGATCCCTGACTAAAGACCACCGCCCACCCGCAAGCCCGCCCCCGAAGGTGCTGTTGCCTGCCATGGCGCCTGCGCGAAAACGCCCTCGCCTGCGCGGACGCGAGGTCTTCGATCGACTGGCGCCAAGCGAGCGCAGCGGCGCGAAGGTGTCATTGGTGATGCGACCGGCCCAGACCAGATCCCAAAGGGCGCTCTCAAAGGCACCTTGATCAAGCTGGCCGCCAATCGCCCGCCTGCCGGCTTGCTCGGTCATCGCTCGCTCGGCGACCTGCTGCAGCTCGAAGAGAAAGCAAGCGCCGCGACGGCTGAGGTGCGCCAAGATCAGCTCGGCGAGCACCCTCGCCGGCTCGGCCTGCAGCGGCTCCTCTTGACCGGCACTGATAGGGTCTGATAGCGCGACGTCATCAGAAGCGCTGGTTGCAAATCTCGCCTGCCTGCCTTTGGACTCCAAGCCCTGTGTCAAGGCGCCAGGGCCAACGCCAGAGCCGCGTCCGGCGCCGGGCTCGACCGCTGCCACCCCAAGCTCAAGCGCCAGCGCCGCTTGCTCAGGCCGATAGAGCGCGATGCGGCCGTCCTTGGGTCCTGCCGCGCCCCGACCGACCCAGATGATCTGGCCACTAGCGGCGAGGAGATCGAGGTCTTCGCTGCGATAGCCCGGCACCCGCGCTGGCAGCAGCACGCGATCGAGCTGGCGCCAGCTCAGGCTCAGGCCTTCGAGCTGGACTAGTGCCTCCAACAGCCGCTCCGGCCCCCTGCGACCCTCGCCGATGCCGTGCCAGGCCGGTAGGAAGCGGCCGAGCGTCGCGCCGTCGACCGGCGCAACCTGGTCCCGCGCGCGCGCCAGGGTACGGCGCCGCAGTTGGCGCATGACCTCGGCATCGCACCACTCAGGAGTGTTGCCGCTGGGCCTTATCTCGCCAGACACGAGCGCGCCTTGCGACTCGAGCAGCCTCAGCACCGGCTCCAGCTGGGCCGCGCGCAGCCCGAATCGACGCGCCGGCTCCGTGGTCGTAAAGGGACCATGGGTGCGAGCATAGCGACGCAGCAGATCCTCCATCGGCGCCTCAGTGGCACCGATAAACGCATCAGGGAGGCCTGCGGGCGGCACGCAGCCGAGCGCATCACGATATAACCCGGCCTCCTCGGCCGCGATCCAGCGTCGCTCGCCGGCGATGCGCACCTGCGCGGCACGGCGCTGATCGCGAAGCTGATCGAGCCAGGCGGAGAGCGTTCGGGCAGCGGCCTCCGTCGCTGCTCCAGCCGTTGAGATAGGCGGTAGCCGACACCGCTCCAGAAGCTCAGACTCGGTGAGATCACCAAGGCGACGTAGCAGATCCTGCAGCTGGTCTACATCCCGCGCTCGCCGATCGATCGCACCCGGATTCACGCGGGAACCAGACTCGCGATCAGCTTCGGCATCAACTCCAGCATCCGCTCCAGCATCAACACCGGCATCCGCTCCAGCATCAGCTCCGGCATCCGCTCCAACATCAGCCGCCTCATCGGCATTGGTATCAGGTCCAGCAGCAGACTCAGCGCCAGATCCGGCACCAGACTGGGTCGTCGACCCAACGTCTGCCCCACCACCATCATCCGCACGACCCAAGGGCGCCAGATGCTGCAGCTCGCGCTCTAACGCCTCCAGCACCTCAGGATCGATCAACGCGCGCAGCTCGGCCTCGCCCAGAAGCTCCGCAAGCAGACCGCGGTCGAGCGTCAGGGCCTGTGCGCGACGCTCGGCAATCGGCGCGTCCTGCTCGTAGATGTAGGCCGCGACATAGGCGAACACCAGCGAGCGCGCGAATGGCGACGCGCTGCGGGTCTCGACCTCATGCACGCGGATGGCGCGTGAGCCGATGGCGCTCAAGACCTCCTTGAGACCGGGCAGATCAAAGACATCGCTGAGCGCCTGCCGATAGGTCTCGAGCACGATCGGGAAGGCCGGATAGCGGCGCACCACGGCGAGCAGGTTCTGCGCCTTCAGCCGCTGCGCCCAGAGCGGCTGACGACCTTTGGTCGAGCGCCGGGGCAGCAGCAGGGCGCGGCCGGCATTCTCGCGAAACAGGCTGGCGAACAGCGCGGTGTCGACCAGCTGCTCGGTGACGCGGTCCTCGATCTCATCCGGGTCAGGCAGCAGCTCGGTGAGATCCGGCAGCTCGTCGCCATCGGCCAGGCGCAGGACGATACCGTCGTCGGTATACATCACCTGCACCTCAAAACCCTCGCGGCGCTCGAGGCGCCACTGCAGCGCCATCGCCCAGGGGCCATGGATGCGCGCGCCGAACGGGGTCAGGATGCAGATCCGCCAATCGCCCAGCTCATCACGGAAGCGCTCGACGACGATAGTGCGAGCGCTCGGCACCTGCCCGGTCGCCTCGCGCTGATCTTGGCTGTAAGCGGCCAGGTTGTCGGCAGCCATGGCGTCCAGCGGTGATCGCTGGCGAATCCACTGCGCGGCCTGTTCTACTGGCCGAGCCTTGTCCGATAGCAGAGCCGAATCGAGTGACGGATTAGGGTACCCAAGGGCGGAATCATCAGGCGCAGGGCGAGCGCTAAGCGCCGCAACCTCGCGGCAAAAGGCCCCCACCGCCCGACCTAGCTCTACCGGTCGCCCGGGTCCATCACCACGCCAGAACGGCAGCTTGCCCGGCTCTCCGGGCGCCGGCGAGACAATCACGCGGTCGCGACTGATCTCCTCGACCCGCCAGGTACTAGCGCCGAGCAGGATGCACTCGCCGGCGCGGGTCTCAAACACCATCTCCTCGTCCAGCTCGCCGATGCGCGGGCCATCCGAGCCGAGATGCACCGCATAGAGCCCGCGATCCGGGATGGTGCCGGCATTGAGCCGCGTCACCATCGGCGCACCCTTGCGCGGGCTGAGCAGGTCGGTGCTGCGGTCCCAGACCAAGAGCGGGCGCAGATCGGCGAAGTCGCTCGACGGATAGCGCCCGGAGAGCATGTCCAGCACCGCCTCGAGCGCGGCGCGGCTCAGCTCGCGATAAGGCCCGGCGCGATTGACCAGCGCCAGCAGCTCATCGACGCTGCGCGGCGCCATCACGCAATGCGCCACCAGCTGCTGCGCCAGCACATCGAGCGCATTGCGCGGCATCCTAAATGGCTCGAGCTCGCCCTTGAGCATGCGTTCGGCGATCACCGCACACTCGAGCAGATCGCCACGATACTTGGGAAAGATGCGCCCGGTACTGACCTCGCCGACGCCATGGCCGGCGCGCCCGACCCGCTGCAGCCCGCGAGCCACCGAGCCCGGCGATTCGACCAGCAGCACCTGATCGACGCCACCCATGTCGATGCCCATCTCCAGCGAGCTGGTGGCGACGATCGCCTTCAGGCTGCCGCGCTTGAGACCCTCTTCGATCTCGTTGCGCTGCTGATGGCTCACACTGCCGTGGTGTGCGCGCACCAGCTCTGGCAGCGGGGCAGTCGGCTCCTCGATGCCGTCGAGCCAGTGGGCGGGCTTACGCTTTGCCGCATCCTGATCGAGGATCTCATCCTCAATCCCTGGGCCGTCCTCGATCTCGGCTGCTAAGGCGTTCAGGCGCTGCGATAGCCGCTCGCAGAGCCCACGGCTGTTGACAAAGAGGATGGTCGAGCGGTGCGCCATGATCTCGTCGAGCAGTGCCGGATAGATCGCCGACCAGAGCCCTTTCTCGGCCTGCCGATTCTCGGTTGGATGCTGCTGCTCGCGGGCGAACAACGCGCCGAGGATGGGCCCGCCCTCGGGCTCGACAGGCACACGCGTGGCGCGGGGCCTGGCGACGGGCTCCGGTGGACGCTCCATGTCGGGCACCGGTACGCTAACGCGCAGATCGAGCCTCGGCGGTGCCGCGGCATCGACGATCTCGACGGGCCGGTCGCCGCCCAGCCAACGTGCCGCCTCGGCTAGCGGCTGCATCGTCGCCGACAATCCGATACGCTGTGGCTCCGAGTGCCCGGCCTCTGTCACCAGTGCCGACAGTCGCTCTAACGACAAGGCGAGATGAGCACCGCGTTTGGTGGGCGCCAGCGCATGCACCTCATCGACGATGACGGTCTCGACCTCGCTCAGGGTCGCAGCGGCCTGCGAGCCGAGCAGCAGGTACAGGCTCTCCGGCGTCGTCACCAGGATCTCGGCGGGCGCTTTGAGCTGCCGCTGACGCTCGCGCGCTGGAGTATCGCCCGTGCGAATCGCGACCTCGGGTGGCTTCAGGGCATCAGGCCTCAGGGCATCAGCGTGGTGGCCGTTGCCGAGCGCTGCGGCGGCCTGAGTAATCCCGGCCAATGGCGCGCGCAGGTTGCGCTCGATGTCGACCACCAGTGCCTTCAGTGGCGAGATGTAGAGCACAAGGGTTCCGCGCAGCGGTACAGGGCGGTTCTCACCCGAGGAGCCGATGCGCAGCCTATTGACGAGCAGACGATCGATGGCCCAGAGAAACGCTGATAAGGTCTTGCCACTGCCAGTGGGTGCGGTGATCAAACAATGCTGGCCACTCGCAATCACCGGCCAACCGCGCCGCTGGGCATCGGTCGGATGGTCGAAGTGCTGGGTGAACCAGCGACGCGTCGCGGGACTGAACGCTTTCATGATCCCTATTGTGGGGTCAGATCCGATCATCGGCGCACGAACCCATGGCCCACGCCCCGCGTCGGGCGATAATAGTCGCGCTTTCCCCTCCCCCTATCACGAGATCAAGGACTCAACCCAATGTTGAACCGAATACTGCAGTCGCCTTCGATCGATCCGCGTTTCCAACAGACCCCTGCCGGTCTTTGGCTTGCTTTGCTCGCGCTCATCCCAGCCATCCTCTTGGTTTTGCCGCCGGCGGTCTTCGCCGAGACTGACACAGCCGAGACGTCGAGCCAAGGCGACGAGCGCGGCGCGGCTGACGGGTCGTCGACGAACGCCAAGAGCGCCAGCGCCGAGGACCAAGGTCGACTCGGCATTGAGCTGAACAAGCTGGAGCAGGTCGATGAGATCTGTCGGATCTACTTTGTGTTCGAGAATGCAATCGATCATGAGCTCGAGACGCTGCAGTTGGAGCTCGTCCTGTTCGACAACAAGGGCTTCATCCAGCGCCGGCTGACGCTCGATGCGGCCCCGATTGCCGAGGACAAGACCAGCGTCAAGCTGTTCGATCTTCCTGCGACCCAATGCACCGATGTCGGACGCATTCTGATCAATGATGTGCTTGCCATGTCGAGCCCTGATGGGGCCTTGCCCAATGACGTCTCCCAGCTCGATCTCTCCTCGAAGCTCGACGTCGATCTGTTCAAATGAGCGATCAAGCCATCGCTGCTTCGGGAGCATTCCATCACACCTTTGGCCAGGGAGGGCCGGTGCTCTGGATACTGTTACTGCTGTCCGTGGCCGCACTCGCCATCACCTTGGTGAAACTGTGGCAGTTTTCCCGCCTCAAGCTCAATGCCCGCGAGCCTGCTGGGCAGGCGCTGCGCTATTGGTACCAGCGCGACTCGAAACGGGCGCTCGCGACCCTCCAGGGTAGCCCTCAACCGACCGCCCAGCTGCTTGCGCGAGCCTTGCAAGGACTCGCGCTGCCCACTGTCGATCTCGGCCTCCTGCGCGAGGAGTTAACACGCCTCGCCAGTGCGCAGCTGGCGCAGCTCCGCGCTTGGCTGCGTGCGCTTGAGGTGATTGCCGCGCTGAGCCCGCTCTTGGGTCTGCTGGGCACCGTACTTGGGATGATCGAGGCCTTTCAGCAGCTTGAGCTAGCCGGCAGTCAGGTCGACCCCGCCGTCCTTTCGGGTGGCATCTGGCAGGCGCTGCTCACCACCGCCGCGGGTCTTAGCGTCGCCATCCCGGTGGTATTGGTGCATAGCTGGCTGGAACGCCGGGTCGAGCGCTGCGGTCATCAGATGGAGGATGCGGTCACGCGCCTGCTCACGCGAGACTTAACAACCAATGCGCTTTGAGAACCCGAGCCAGCCGCGCCGTCGCCTGATCGGCTTGACACCGCTGATCGACGTGGTCTTTATCCTGTTGCTGTTCTTCATGCTCGCCTCGAGTTTGACGCGGCTGCACGCTGTCGCGCTCGACGCACCCAAGACCCAGAGCGCAAGCGCTGACCTTCAGCCGGCCCTGTTGCTTCGGATTCAGGCCGATGGCCGTCTCGACCTCAATGGCGAGCCGGTGACCACCGAAACGCTGACCGATCGGCTGCGCGCGCAACTGCAGCAGACGCCGGATCTCCGGGTCTGGCTGCAGCCAGCGGATGCCGTGCCCTTGCAGAAGACCTTGCAGGTCTTTGACCAGCTGGCTGCTGCCGGTGTCCCAGTGTTGAGACTTCGGTAGGCCTCATCTGCGACAAGGCAAACAACCAGCGACCCAGCGGCGCTTGCCGCTTGGAATCAGGCCCAACCAATACCATGCGATTCACCACCCGCCAACCGCGAGCCCGCAACGACGATGCCCTGATCCCGTTGATCAACGTCGTCTTTCTGATGCTGATCTTTTTCATGATCGCCGGCCAGATCACGCCCCCCGAGGTATTGCTGGTCGAGCCGCCGAGCTCGCAGCAAGGCCGAGCGACCAGGCCTGAGCGAATCCTGCTGCTGATGGATGCCGAGGGGCGGGTTGCGCTGGATGGCGAGCGCGTCCCGCCAGCCCAGCTCAGCCAGCGGCTCGCGGCGCGAATGACATCCATGGACGCGGCTCAGGATGGGGGCGACGCTAGCCGCATCGGCATCACCCTCAAAGCGGACGCCGCGGTGACCCAAGGTCAGTTACGCCAGCTACTCGAGCAACTGCGCGCGCTCGGGGTTGAGCGTCTGCAGCTGCTCGCACAGCAAGCATCCCGCTGAGACACCGCAGCCGTGGAGATCACCACACGCCATTGGCTGATCGCCTTGATGATCGCCAGCCTAGCGCATGCCGCGTTGGCGCTCGCGCTGGTGCAGGTGGCCGAGCCACCGGCGATCGCACCCGCGGGCATCAGCATCGAGATCGGTGACGGCGGCCCGACTGCCGCAGGGGGTGCGGATGGTGCCGGCTCGCCTGGCTCGGATGTGATGCAGCCGGTTGCCAGCGAAGCCTCTGCTGTCAGCCCGATGGCGGCTGCGTCGGAGGCG
>NZ_JBUDPI010000125.1:0-9625 GCF_054919635.1 Halochromatium sp.
TCCCGGCGCAGCTGCTTGGTCTCGCGCCGCGTCTCGTGCAGCCGGTCCTGCAGGGTGCGCAGCTCGCTGCGGGTGGGCATGTTCATCGCGCCCAGTGATTCATCGACCATGACCGAGAGCTGCTGCTTGAGCGCCATCTGGGCATTGATCAACCGGCCGTGCACGCGCGAGTACTCGGGGGTGATGACCTCTTCGGCGTAGACCGCTTCGCAGCAGCCGACCCAGGTGTCGTAGAGGCCGCGTGCGGAGCTGATGGTCTCGCCGGCCTCAGACTTCTGCTGCAGCTGATCGCGCAGGCGTTGCAGGGCCTTGACGCCCAGCTGATTGAAGAAGCCACTGTAGTCTTGGAAGGCGCGCTGGTAGTCGATGCCGGCGCGCATCAGGTCTTGATACCGGGCCTGCTCTTCGCGCGTGTAGCCCAGCCCGGGCGCCGAGAGCATCTGCTCCAGGCCCTCTTGCATCGGGCCGCGCATCATCCCGTGCGGCATGTTGCGCAGCAGATCACCAGGCATCATTGGCGAGAGCGAGGACATCATCCGCTGCCAGTTGTCGAGCGGCATCTCCCAAAAGCCGAGCATCCGCTGCAGGCTCTCGTTCTGATCGCTGCCGGCGCCGCTGAATCCCTTCTGCATCTGCTCGATGGTTTGATTGAGCCAGTCCCAAGCGCGATTGGCATCGCCGCCCAGGCCGAGGCCGGCCTCGCTGAGGCCCTTGGTGAACTGCTCGGCGAGGCTAAAGTAGGCTTGACCCTGATCCATCAGCCGCTGCATAAAGTCGCGTGCGGGATCGGCGGCGGCCGGCGAGAAGGTCTTCCACCATTGCTCCATCGCCGCCAGCCAGGGTGCCGCTGCGCTGTTGCTCGCCGGGCTGTTCTCCACGCCCATCGCCTGGCGTCCCATCTTGGCGAGTCCGTCCCAATAGTCGCGCTGCAGCTTGAGCCAGCTGTCGTCGAGGAATGCGTTTTGCGTCATGGTGCTTACCCCAGCCAGGGCCTCCTGAAATCAGATTCGGACGAAGCTAGCATGGAAGTTTGTGCACCGCAACAAAAGCCCGTAGACTCAGCGCGGCGAGTCGCATCGCGCTCAATGCATCGCGCTCAATAATGAACCCCAATAATGATCTCGGTGGACCTGCGGTGGTTCGTCGCCTGTTTATTGACTCAATCTGAGGAGGACCTCCCATGCCAGAGAATGTCGTTATCGTTGCCGCTGCGCGCACCCCAGTGGGAAGCTTCGGCGGTAGCCTCGCCTCGTTGCCGGCCACGACGCTCGGTGCAACTGTGGTCAAGGCACTGCTGGAGAAGACCGGACTCGATCCCGAGCAGGTCGATGAGGTGATCATGGGGCAGGTGTTGGCCGCAGGCGTCGGTCAGAATCCAGCTCGCCAAACCACGCTCAACGCTGGCCTGCCGCACAAGGTGCCGGCGACCACGATCAACAAGGTTTGCGGTAGCGGACTCAAGGCCGTGCATCTCGCCATGCAGGCGGTTGCGCTGGGTGAGGCCGAGGTCGTGGTCGCTGGGGGTCAGGAGAGCATGAGTCAATCGGCGCATGTCGTTCCGGGCTCGCGTCAGGGCCAGCGCATGGGCGACTGGAAGATGGTCGATACCATGCTGAGCGACGGACTGATGGATGTGTTCAATCAGTGCCACATGGGGGTGACCGCAGAGAACATCGCCAAGCAGTATGCATTCTCGCGCGAGCTGCAGGATGAGTTCGCGGCCGATTCGCAGCGCAAGACCGAGCAGGCGCAAGCGGCGAATCGCTTTGTCGACGAGATCGTTCCGGTCGAGGTGCCGCAACGCAAGGGTGATCCGGTGATCTTCGATCGCGATGAGTATCCGCGCGCCGGCACCAGTGCCGAGACCCTGGGCCGATTGCGTCCTGCGTTCGACAAGGAGGGGACGGTGACGGCGGGCAATGCCTCCGGCGTCAACGACGGCGCGGCCGCGGTGCTGGTGATGAGCGAGTCCAAGGCCAAGGCGCTCGGGCTGACGCCGCTGGCGCGCATCGTCGCCTTCGCCAGCGCCGGCGTTGATCCAGCGATCATGGGCACCGGCCCGATCCCGGCCTCGACCAAGTGCCTGGGCAAGGCCGGTTGGACGGTTGCCGATCTGGACCTCATCGAGGCCAACGAGGCCTTCGCTGCGCAGGCGCTCTCGGTCAATAAAGACATGGGCTGGGATCAGGACAAGGTCAATGTCAATGGCGGTGCCATCGCGATTGGCCATCCGATCGGCGCCTCTGGCGCCCGCGTGCTGGTGACCCTGCTGCACGAGATGCAGCGGCGCGATGCGAAGAAGGGCTTGGCGACGCTCTGCATCGGCGGCGGTCAGGGCGTGGCTTTGGCCGTTGCCCGTGATTGACCAAGGTGACTGACCAATAGGTCCAGCTCGTCTTCCAAGGTGTCTCGCGCCTTGGGAGGCGCAACGGGCTGCTTGACCGCGACCTCGGCGGGCGGCGCGGTCGGTTGGAAGTTTGGTCGGCCGGCAATGCCGAGTGGATGCGTCCGGTTGATCCCACACAGTTCGCGCGCTTTCAGTCTGGGCTACACTGTCCGATCCTTCCGTGACCTGCGGCTCAGGGCCATGCGATGACCGCCGAGCGCATCATCAAGAAATATCCGAATCGGCGGCTCTACGACACCGAGCGGAGCCGATACATCACGTTGGCGGATGTGCGGGCGCTGGTCATGCAAGGGACGCCGTTTCGGGTCCTGGATACCGCCAACGATGCCGATCTGACCCGCTCAATCCTGCTGCAGATCATGCTTGACGAGGAGACCGGTGGCGAGCCGCTGTTCAGTGCCAACATGTTGGCGCAGATCATCCGCTTCTATGGCGGCACCATGCAGGGGCTATTCGCGCACTATCTCGAGCAGTCTCTCGAGGCCTTCGCCCGCCAGCAACAGCATCTGGCCGAGGATCTCGGCACCAAGCCATTCGAATTCATCGACCGGATGACCGAGCACAATCTTGATCTCTGGGCCAATGCGCAGAAGGAATTCCTCCGCGCAGCCGGCTTCGGCGACTCTGATCCAAAGGCTGATCGCAAGAACGACTAGCCTGATCCCCGTACTCAAGCTGCAAACCAAGCAGTGGATGGGTCACAATCCTCGCAGTCTTAGATCACGGGTATGGCTAGGCTTGAGCACAGTCATGTTCAAGATCATGCTCAGGTTTGCATGGGTCCAGACGAGATGGAGCCGCGGGGATGCAGAGATCAGCGAGCGACTGCCGCCAACCTTTGGTCTTTGTGCTGCCACTGCTGGCGGCCTTAACCGGGGCGGCGCAGGCAGGGTTCTATAAGTGCACTGATGCGGCCGGTGAGATCTCGTATCAGCAGACGGCTTGCACGGGCGATGCAAGGGGTGAGTCGCTGCGGTTGCCGGGAACCGTGCAGGAGGCTGCGCCTGTTGGCTCGAACTCCGGCGCTGGGACAGATCGGGCGAGCTCGCGCGGAAGCGCCAAGCACTGGTCGGTCGAGCAGCAGCTCAAGCGTATGCAGGCTCCGTCAGCGCAGGGTGCACAGACATCGACCAAACCAGCTCAGAAGGGCGGAGCCGAGCCCCTTGCGCGTCCGCGCCGCCTAGAGATTCTGAATGCAATCCGCCGACGCCAGGTGATTCCAGGCATGACGCCCGATGAGGTCGAAGACGCGCTTGGCCCGCCTTCGGCGAGTAAGCGCGATGGCGAGGGGCTGCGCAGTTGGTCCTACCGAGGCACTGATGCCGACGACAACCGCCGCAGCCAGACCGTCTACTTCCGTGATGGCCATGTGACCGACGTGAGCAGCAGCGGTACCCGAGCCAAGGATCGCTTTGATCCAGACCAAGACCGCTGGCTGGAGTAATCGCGCCCAGCGGAGCCACTATGCTGCGGTGCAGCAACTTTTCTTGTTGACAACCTTGACAGCGCTCTAGGCGGGTACTATTGTGCAGTGCAACAAATGCTGCACTGCACAAACCGGAGACTGGAGCATGGCCATGAATATGAGCGAGAACATGAAGACCCTGAACGAGCTGACCAACAATAGCGTCGAGCGTATGACCGCGTTGGGCGAGCTGAACATGAAGGTAGCCGAGCGCATGGCGACTCGCCAGATGGACCTGTTCGGGCGTTGGATGGAGCAGGGCACCAAGCTGATGCGCGCCGCCACTGAGGCCCGCGGCTACAACGATCTGTACAAGGCCCAGGTCGACATGACCAAAGAGGCCAGCGAGCAGGTGATGGCTGAGTCCAAGACCAATCTGCAGCTTGCTACCGAGACCCGTGATGAGTACCGCGCATGGTTCGAGGCCACCATGGCCGAGATGCGTAAGGGCGGTGGCATGGTTGAGGCCGCTGCAAAGGCCTGAAAAGCGAGCCTTGGGATTGAGCCGCGGGCGACGGGCGAATCGACAGGGGCGCTCGTCGTTGCCGCGGCTCCATCATCGCTCGTCGCAGACGCGGGATTGACGACTATGACTGATTCGAACACGGCAGCCGCCGACACAGCGACTGTTGATGCGGGTGCGGGTCGGGTGGCCCTGGTCACCGGTGGTATTGGTGGTATTGGCACTGCGATCTGCCGACGCCTAGCGCAAGACGGCTGGCGCGTGGTTGCTAACCATCACCCCTCTGAGCAAGAGGCCGCACAGGCCTGGCGCAACGATCTGGCTGGCGAAGGGCTGACGATCGAGACCATCGCGGCCGATGTCTCTGACTTCGAAGACTGTGGACGGATGGTCGCCGAGATTAAGACCAATCAAGGACCGATTTCAGCCCTGGTCAACTGCGCCGGTATCACGCGCGACAAGACCTTCAAGAAGATGGACGAGGCGCAGTGGCGCGCCGTTATCGACGTGAATCTCAATAGTGTCTTTAACGTCACTCGGCAGGTTTGGGAAGGCATGCTCGAGGCCGGCTTTGGCCGTGTGATCAACATCTCATCGGTGAACGGGCAGCGCGGACAGTTTGGTCAGGCCAACTATGCCGCTGCTAAGGCCGGCATGCATGGCATCACCATGACCTTGGCACAAGAAGGGGCTTCGAAGGGCGTCACCGTGAACACGATCTCGCCTGGCTATGTGGAAACAGCGATGACCCTAGCAATGCGCGACGATGTGCGCGAGGCCATCGTTGCGAGCGTACCGATGCGGCGCATGGGCCGACCCGAAGAGATCGCCAGCGCCGTCGCCTTCTTGGTCGCTGACGCCAATGGCTACATCACGGGAGCCAATCTGCCGGTGAACGGCGGCCTATTCATGCATTAGTGCATGCACTAGCTCATCTCTCGGCGGCCTCGGATCTGAACGAGTCCGCCAACTCAGTGTCCTCCTCGTCTCTCCCAAGAGACAGTTCGGCCCGGCGTCCCTTTGCCGGGCCTTTTTTATGATTCGACGCCTCGCGGAAGCCGACTGCAAAGAGCAGCCGGAGCTGATATGCGGTGACCAAAATCGCCCCAGCGCGCCGACGTCGTCAGCTCACCAACCCTTCGCGGCGATGAGTGCCTCGAGCGAGGCCAGTCGCTCGGTCTGCTGTGCTGAGAGGTCTTCAGAAAAAAGCGCCTTTCGATCTTCGCCGATTAGCTTCGTCAGCTCAACCTCGAGCCTGAGATCGTCACGGTCCTTCGGCGCGCCCCCCCAGGGTCCAAGCCAGTTTGGCACGATGCGCAGATCGCGTGTCTCGCCGGGAGCCAGGTTGCCGCGCAGGCGATGCTCCAGTGGTGCATCCACCCAAGGACGTTCGCGCTCGCTGCTCATGAGCCGTCCGCGGCAATGACACCAAGAAACGGGCTCGCTGGTATTGTTGCGAACGCGAAGCTCGATCACCGGTTTACGATGGACCGCACTGTCGCTCCAATAGAAACGCGGCTGGTCGATCAAGAAGCGGTAGAAGGGCTCACGGGCTGCTTCGACAGCACGGCGCTCGGCGCGAATCGCCTCGGCCTCGGCCTTGAAGGCGCGGGCAATGCTGGCCTCGCGCCAGGCATTGATTGCCTGGGCTTCGGCAACAAAGGCATCGTCAGCGGCCGCACGGGAGGTGTTACGGCTCTTCGATGCGGTTTCCTCGGTCCCACCAGCCATCGCAAGATGACGCTCGAGCTTATCGACGAGCATCTGCACCTGCGCGAGCTCGGCCTCTGGGAGCTCTGCTCCAGCAAAGGCTTGGCCATCGGCGCCATAGAGTCGCAATGGTCTGGCCACCACGACCAGACTGTCTAGCGCCGGCGGCCTGTCGAGGGCGTCGGGGCCGAACAGCTCGGCGAATGCCTCAGGCGTAAAGCGTCTGGTGGCCGACTGACCGTAGAACAGTCCACGCAAAAAGCGTTGCTTGGTCTGGAAGCGACGCCAACGCTCAGCGGTGTCGATGCTGAGCAGCTCGACCTCGAACAGGACTGCATAGATGCCATTGCGGACCTGGCTCTCGATCTCGAGCTCGATCTCCGGGAGCTGGGATTCATCGCTGGCCTCTGCCGCTTGCGCGCTAACGGGGGTGAGATCGCTGATGTCAAACCAGTCTCGGACCACGCTGGTGTCGTCCTCTGCGCGCTCATCGACGCTGAGCCGAGCGCTGATCACCGAGACGTCCTCGAGCGTCTCGAGATCAAAGGCTTCGAGCCTCGCACGCAGCGATCGGATCTCTTCCATGATCTGACGCCGCTCGCGCTCCCGCGCCAAGGCTTCGGCGCGCTGGCGGCGTGCCTGCCTCTGCGCTTCTCTCTCCTTGGCGATCGCAATTACCTCGCGTCCTGTACGACCTTGCAGTTGCTCGCGCAGTGCTGGGCTTAGCGCGTCCAGCCTCGGCAATGGTGGGCGGGTCTTGGAATCGCCAGCATCCGTGGAGGTCGTTGCTGGCGGGTTGCCCGTGACCAAGGTGATCAATGCAGCATCGAAGGCCGCGCGGGCGTCTGCCGGTAGCTTGTCGCGCACGGCTGAGATTGAGGTCCGGAAGTGCTCGGCGCTACTGGTGTCGAGACGCGGTTTGGTGCAACCGACGAGGAGCGCGATCGCGAGCACCAACAACACCAGCGATGGTCTCTGCAACCGAGTGAACATGTTAGGCTGCCCAGCCCCAGGTGGCTACTTGCGATGAGGTCCATTCTAATGTCTCTACTGCTGATCCGCTGGCACGGCATCGCTGTCTTGGCGTTGCTGGCGGTGCTTGCATACTCCGCAGTGACAGCTGCTGAGTCGACGGGCACTCAGCAAATAAGCCCAGAGCTAGCCCCAGACTCAGCACAGCCAACCCAGCCGCCGTCATCACCGGACAAGGCCAAGACACCGGACTACGTCGACGATGTGGAGCCGATCTTCAACAGCCGCTGCATCGCCTGTCACGGCTGCTTGGGCTCGCCCTGCAACGTCAAGCTGGACTCGTTTCGGGGCGTCGAGCGCGGCGGGTTCGGGCTCAATGCCTACTCGGATCACATCGGCAACTATCCGCGCACCGATATGGACGCCGCGCATTCGGTGAAGGCCTGGCGCAACAAGGGCTTCTACCCGATCGTTGCCGACGAAGGCTCGGCGGCGGAGAACCTCGACCAGTCGCTACTCTATCTGATGGTCGAGGCTGGCATGAGCCACAATGACCCGGGCTTTGCGCGCGACGCACTCGAGGGTCTGCGCCCTGATCGGTTCAACGCCACCTGCCCCTCAACAGCGGCAGCGCTCAAGGCCGAGCTGAAGAAGCATCCGGCGATCGGGATGCCGTTCGGGCTGCCGGCGTTGACCGAGGCGCAGTTCGAGACGCTCAAGGACTGGGTCGCCGCTGGCTCACCAGGCCCGACCGATGCACAGAAGAAGGCCGCAGAGCAGATCGCCGAGCCGAACGCCGTCGCGCGTTGGGAGACCTTCTTCAACCAAGACGACGAGCGCGCGCAGCTGGTCAGCCGCTACATCTTCGAGCATGTATTCCTGGCCACCATCGTGCTGGAGGAAAGTCCCGGCGATCAGTTTCGGCTGGTGCGCTCGAAGACGCCGCCCGGGCAATCCGTCGAGATCATTGGCACCGGCCTGCCCTACGATGATCCCTACAGCTATGCCAACGTCGACAGGTTCTGGTACCGGCTCGAGAAGCTCACCGCGCCGCCGGTGCAGAAGAATCATTTCCTGTGGACCCTGTCGCTGGATCAGATCGATCACCTGACGAAGCTGTTCGCGCTCGACACCGGCAAGGGTTGGGGAAAGGGGGCCGAGCTCAGTCCCGGCTGGGGCAGCGACAATGCGCTCAAGGTCTTTGCGGCGATCCCGGCCGAATCACGCTACCGCTTCATGCTGGAAAACTCGGAGGTGATTGTCGGCGGCATCACCTATGGACCGGTCTGTAACGGCCAGACCGCGACCTATGCGGTCAAGGATCAGTTCTGGGTCTTCTTCCTTGATCCCGAGTACGATCCCTCAGTCCAGGCGCCAATGCTGGGTCTGGACAGCTGGGATACCATGATGAATCGCTCGGTGTTCGGCAATGCCGATTACCTGAAGGCCTTCGCAAGCACAAAGGAGAAGCTGTTTCCAAAGGGCTGGTCGCTCGATGCGGTGTGGGACGGCAATGGCGATGACCGCAATGCCTGGCTGACCGTGTTGCGCCACGAGACCAATGTCTCGGTGGTCAAGGGGGCACAGGGTGGCGTGCCCCGTTCGCTCTGGCTGATCAGCTTTGCCGGCTTCGAGCGCATGTATTACGACACCGTCGCTGGCTTTGCCTACTGGGAGGGTGACGGGCTGAAGCTCGAGACGCTCCTCTTCTTCAACTTCTTGCGCCAGGCGTTCGAGGACAACTTCCTGACCCTGCTGCCGCCCGAGGATCGCCAGGCACTCAGGCATGAATGGACGCAGGGTATTGGCAGCATCGGTCTGGCTGCGGTGCCCTTCGCTGCGAAGGATCAGCCGACCCAGGTCGAGGTGAGCGGCGATGATCCGCTGATCGATCTGATCGAGCAGCTCGAGCATCGACTCGGCCCAACCATCAGCGGCCTGCCCGACCGGCTCAATCCGCAGCAGAAGCCCAAGGTCGAGCTGGATGCGACGATGTCGAGCTTCGATGACTGGGCGATCTCGACCCTGACCGCCGTCGAAGGCTTGTCCTTCGTCCCGCAGCTGCCGAGCGTGATCATGCTCAGGCTCAATCAGGGCGACGAGCACCGCGTCTATTCACTGATCGCCAATCGTGCGTACAAATCCCAGTACACCCTGGTGTTCGAGAACGGCGAGGCGATGCCGAAGAAGGACAGCATGAGTGTCTATCCGACGCTGGTGAACGGGTTCCCCAACCTGTTTGTCGACTTGGACCTCGAGGATGCGCCGGGCTTTCTGGTTGATCTCAGTGCGGTCGAGACCAGCGACGATTGGACCGCGTTCAAGAAGCGCTACGGCATCCTGCGCAACAGCAGCGAGTTCTGGTCCTTCTACGACTGGATCAACGCCTGGAACTTCGATCAACGTGGTGACCTGGCGGGCTGGCTCGACCTGACCTACTACGACGCGCCAGAGACTTAGATCAGACACCAGGCCGGAAGCCCAAGCTGAAGCTCAAGCTCAAAGCTCAGCTCCGCATGGACGAGGCTTGATCCCGTGGCCCACAAGCTCCCTTAGCGGTGGGTCGATCACCAGGGGATCGGCTCGCCATGACGGAAGAAGCCGCCAC
>NZ_JBUDPI010000126.1:0-9623 GCF_054919635.1 Halochromatium sp.
CTTTTCCTTCTACCAAACAGTCCAGCGGCTCTTGCAACGCGGGGCGGACCATATAAGAGGGATCATGATCCCGACGCGAGGTCACCATAGCAGCCAGGCCGCTCGGCAAAGGTCGACAAGAGCCGCACGATCGAGCGGTATATACTTGCGGCTGTTCTATCAGCGTCAGGCTGAGCGTCGATGCCGGCCGGGTAAAGGACGTCAGCAAATCCGATCGCACTCGAGGAAACCTTATGCACCTGCAGCCCGTGATTCTATCCGGAGGCTCTGGCACTCGGCTCTGGCCGCTCTCGCGCGAGGCCTATCCAAAACAGTTCCTGCCGTTGACCGGCAGCAATACCATGCTGCAGGACACCGCGCTGCGGCTCGATGGTCTGGTTGACGAGCACCCGCGGCTGGGACTGCTGCTGCGCGATCCGATCATCGTCTGCAACGAGGCGCATCGATTCCTGGTCGCTGAGCAGTTTCGGCTGCTCGGGCGTTCGCCGGCCGCGATCCTGCTCGAGCCCTTCGGTCGCAATACGGCGCCGGCGCTGACGCTGGCAGCCCTCACGGCGCGCGCTGCGGCCGAGGACGACCCGGTGCTACTGGTGGCGCCAGCCGACCACGCCGTCGCTAACAGCGAGGCCTTTCGCAGGGCGGTCGCCGATGGCACCGTACTGGCGCAGCAGGGAGCGGTGATCACCTTCGGCATCGTGCCAGGCAAGCCTGAGACCGGCTATGGCTATATCCAGCAGGGTGAGGCGCTGGCCGACCCGGCGCTGCAGGGCCAGGCCCATCGGCTGCACGCATTCGTCGAGAAGCCCGATCGCGACACCGCCGAGCGCTACCTTGCCAGTGGCGAGTACCTCTGGAACAGCGGCATCTTCATGCTGCGTGCCTCGGTCTGGCTGACGCTGATCCGGCGCTTCCGCCCGGAGATCGCCGAGGCCTGTGAGCGGGCGATGGAAACAACGCAGGGCGACGGCGCGTTTCGCCGGCTTGAGGCAGCGGCCTTCAAGAACTGCCCGAGCGATTCGATCGATTACGCGGTTATGGAACGGCTCTCGCAGGCCGAGGCGGTCGCCGAGCATCCGGCGATCGTGCTGCCCCTCGAGGCCGGCTGGTCCGATGTCGGCGCCTGGTCGGCGCTTTGGGAGGTCCGCGAACAGGATGGCGATGGCAATGTGCTTGACGGCGATGCCTTCGTGCATGAGGCACACAACAACCTGCTCATCGCGCAGAGCCGGATGCTGGCCGCGGTCGGCGTCGACAACCTGATCGTGGTCGAGACCCCGGATGCGGTGCTGGTGGTCAATCGCGAGCGCGCGCAGGACGTCAAGGCAGTGACCAAGTTCCTCAGCGAGGCGCAGCGCAATGAGCATCGCCATCATCAACGTGTGCATCGTCCTTGGGGCGCCTTCGAGTCGATCACCATGGGCGAGCGTTATCAGGTCAAGCGCTTGACGGTGAAGCCGGGCGAGGCGCTCTCCAAGCAGATGCACCATCATCGCGCCGAGCATTGGGTCGTGGTCTCTGGTACCGCCAAGGTCACCAACGACGACAAGACCTTCCTGCTCACCGAGAACCAGTCGACCTACATCCCGGTCGGCACCACGCATCGGCTCGAGAATCCGGGCACCATCCCGCTCGAGATCATCGAGGTGCAATCGGGTAGTTATCTTGGCGAGGATGACATCGTGCGGTTTGACGATCGCTACGATCGCGGCGGTGACAGCGGTTGTTGAGGCATCACGAACGCGTCTGCCACTAGTCTCGCCGGCTCGCTTCAGCTACCATCGCGGCCTTTTGTCAGCAGGGCACCAGCATGGGCTTCAAATGCGGCATCGTCGGGCTGCCCAACGTCGGCAAGTCCACTTTGTTCAACGCGCTCACCAAGTCCGGCATTGCAGCCGAGAACTATCCGTTCTGCACCATTGATCCGAACGTCGGTGTGGTCCCATTGCCGGACGAGCGCCTCGATGTGATCGCCGGTATCGTCAAGCCGGCCAATGTGATCCCAACCACCATGCAGTTCGTCGACATTGCCGGGCTGGTTGCTGGTGCGTCAAAGGGCGAAGGGCTCGGCAACAAGTTTCTCGCCAACATCCGCGAGACCGATGCGATCGCCCATGTGGTGCGCTGCTTCGAGAACGACGATGTGGTCCATGTGGCCGGCCGTGTCGACCCGATCGGCGACATCGAGGTGATCGACACCGAACTGGCGCTAGCCGATATGGAGTCGGTTGGCAAGGCGTTGGATAAAGCGACCAAGCAGTCCAAGACCGGTGACAAGGGCCAGCTCGCGCGCAAGGCACTGCTCGAGCGTGTTAGCGCGCATCTGGACCAGGGGCGACCGGTGCGAGCGCTGGATCTCAACAGCGATGAGCGTGCCGAGCTGCGCGAGCTCTTTCTGCTAACCTCGAAGCCAACCATGTACATCGCCAATGTGGCCGAGGATGGCTTCGATGACAACCCGTTGCTCGAGCGCATCCGCGCCCACGCCGCAGAGGAGGGCGCCGTGGTCGTTCCCGTCTGCGCCGCCATCGAGGCCGAGATCGTCGAGCTGGACGAGGCCGAGCGTGCCGAGTTCATGGCCGACCTCGGCCTCGACGAGCCCGGCCTGAACCGGGTCGTTCGCGCCGGTTATCGACTGCTCGGCCTCGAGACCTACTTCACCGCGGGTCCTAAGGAGGCGCGCGCCTGGACCATCCCGGCTGGCGCGACCGCACCGCAGGCTGCGGGCGTGATCCATAGCGATTTCGAGCGCGGCTTCATCCGCGCCGAGGTCATCGCCTACGATGACTTTGTCGCCTGCAAGGGCGAGCAGGGCGCCAAGGAGGCGGGCAAGCTGCGCAGTGAGGGTAAGGACTACATCGTCAAAGACGGCGACGTGGTCCACTTTCGGTTCAACGTTTGAGCCGCAAACCTGCACTCTGGAACTTGACCAAGCTGTCAGGGGCAGCTATCTTAATCGGCTTGATTGGCTACGTAGCTCAGTTGGTTAGAGCGCAGCACTCATAATGCTGATGTCGCTAGTTCGAATCTAGCCGTAGCCACCAGAAAATCAGAATCAAATCAGCCGCTTACAAGCGGCTTTTTTGTGTCTGAAGCCCGGCGAAATCAGCTCGGCGTTTCTGGGCAACCGCAGACGGCAAGTGCCTGATCATCTGGCCGCTCATTCCGTCTTAATCTCCAGCCACCGCAGGAAGCCACCGTGGACGCCTACAGCCCCGACGCCTACGACCTCATCGGCGACCTCCACGGCCAGGCCCAGCGCCTGCGTAGGCTGCTCGAGCAGCTCGGCTACCGTGAGACCGACGGCACCTATCGCCACCCCCAGCGCCAAGCCCTCTTCGTCGGCGACTTCATCGACCGCGGTCCGTCTCAGCGCGAGACCGTCGCCATCGTCCGCGCCATGGTCGAGGCCGGCAGCGCGCAAGCCGTGCTCGGCAACCACGAAGTCCACGCCATCGCCTATGCCACCGAAGACCCCGAGGCGCCAGGCACCCATCTGCGCCCGCGCAGCGAGAAGAACCGCCGCCAGCATCAGGACTTTCTCAAAGAGGTCGAGCACCTGCCCGAGCTTCATGCCGAGATCATCGACTGGTTTCGCAGCCTGCCGCTCTATCTCGAGCTGCCCGGCTTGCGTGTCATCCATGCCTGCTGGGACCGCGAGCAGCTCGCCGCGATCCGCCCCTTCCTCGATGACGCCAACTGCCTCACCGAGGGCGGCTTCATCGCCGCCAGCCGTCCCGGTCATCCCGCCCATACCGCACTCGAGAGCCTGATCAAAGGCATTGAGGTCGCGTTGCCAGACGGCCATCGGTATCAAGACAAGACCGGCCACTGGCGCACCGACGTGCGTGTGCGCTGGTGGGATGAGACCGCCACCGACCTGCGCGACGCCGCGTTGCTCGATGCCGACCAACGCGAGCAGTTGCCGCCTGCGATCCCGGTTGCGCCGAGCGCCCGTCCCGGCTACCGAGATCCGCAACCGCTGTTCATCGGGCATTACTGGCTCGATGGCGAGCCAGCGCCGTTGACCCCCAAGGTCGCCTGCCTCGACTACAGCGGCCGCGAGCCCGGCGTGCTCTGTGCCTACCGCTGGCAGGGCGAAACGCAACTCCGGGCCGAACGGTTTTGCTGGGTCGGCGCCGAGAGAGCTTAGGCCGCTCCGTCAGCAGCGGACGTCAGGTAAAGCGCCGACAGCCGTTCAATAACAGGCGAGCCAGAGGTTGAAACCAGTCGGTAGCCTGCTCCAGATCAGAAAATGACCCATGCCATCTTCAATGCATGCTCCGTAACGGTTGTCATCCTCGACGCGCGGCGCCGAGCGTTTCTGATGATTGGGCAAGTGACGGCAAGTGCCAGGTCGGCTCGACGTCGCTTGCAGCCGAGCCGGGCGTTGGAGCCAGACCGGTGCCGACGAGCACCGAGTCGATGCCGGCGGCGTTGGCGCCAGCGATGTCGGTGCCGAGCTGATCGCCGAGCATGACCGGATGGGAGACTGGGCGGGAGATTGGGCCGGAGGCACCAAGTTGACGCAGGGCGGCAGCGAAGATTGCTGGGCTGGGCTTGCCGAGTCGCTCGAAGCGGAGTCCTGCATCAGGCCAATGCGCTTGCAGCACGGCCTCGATCATGGCGGCTAATGCGCCTGCGGTGAAGCCGACTTGGAGGCTACGAGGCAGGTCGCTGCGCACCGGATAGATCAGATCAGGGTTGCAGAGCAGCAGGCGCGGCGGCAGACCTGCATCGAGCTGGCGCATCAGCAGGCTCAGCGTCTGGTTCATGTGCTCGGGCCAGCGCACGCCTTTTTGATCGGCGACGATGATCGCGTCTGCCTCGACATCGTCGCTCAACGTGACGACCTGGGCACCAGCCCGCTCGGCATAGATCGCCGATTCGTCGGGACCCAGCACCAGGGCTCGCAGGCCGACCAGCGGGCCGGCGACCTCGGCGTCGGCCAGCAGGGAGCCTGAGGTCAGTATGCGCTCGGCGGGCACTTCAAGACCAAATGCGGCAAATTCCGCGCTCAAGGTCTCTGGCAGGCGACTTGCCGCATTGGTCACCACCAGCCAAGGCACTTGATCCTGGGTCAGGTCTCGAAGCAGATCGGCAGCGCCGGGTAAGGCCTGTTGTTTGTCGAGCAAGACCCCGTAGGCATCGAGCAAAAAGCCGTCGTAGCGCTGTTTCAGCGCTGAGATCGTCGTTTGTTGGTTGGCGTTTGTCATCGCAGCCGTCTCGTTTTGCTCCATCATGGTCGCTATGGGTTGCAATGGCGGCCGCTAGGGGCCGCAATGCCGGCCGCCGGAAGCCTTATTCTGTGCCAGCGTCTAAACCTGCGTTGCCCTGATCTGGACGCTCGACACAGTTGCATACACGCCACGGGAGCCAACCGATGCAAGACACCTCGTTTCTGACTCAACTCCGGACCTGGTTCCTGCAGGGCATCGCCTTGCTTGCACCGCTGATCATCACGCTGGCACTGCTGATCTGGCTAGGGCGCTCGGTCGAGGTCTTCGTCGGTGGCCTGCTCCGGCACCTGATGCCAGACGCCTGGTACATCCCCGGCATGGGACTGGTGGCGGGGCTGATCATGACCTTGGCTGCCGGCCTCCTAGCAAACCTGTTCTTGGTGCGCTGGCTGGTCGAGATTGCCGAGCGCGTGCTTGATCGTATCCCGCTGGTCAAGAGCCTGTTCCAGGGTTTGAAAGACATTGCCCGGTTCTTTGCACGCACCGGTGATCAGGACCTGGGCCGTCCGGTCATTGTGACCCTACCCGTTGGTGATGCCTCGGTCCAGCTGGTGGGCTTCATGATGCAGGAGCATGCCGACTTGCCGCTGCTCAACGTCGATTCCAAGGACCAGCAACAGGACCTGGTGGCCGTCTACTTGCCGATGAGCTACCAGGTTGGCGGTTATACGCTCTACCTTGAGCGCCGTCAGGTGAAAGCGCTTGCAGTCGGTGCTGAGCAGGCGCTGCGCTCGGTCATTACGGGTGGCGCCTTGAACGAGGATGGCGGTGCCAATGGTCAGCACGGGACGATCACGCCGATGGGAGGCCGCGGTCGATCGCGGGCTGAACAGAGCCAGTCCTAAGCGCGACAGGCGCTGGTGGATGCGGCTGCTGATCAGAGAGGCTACGGATCAGTGGTGTACTGCGCCGAGCGGCGCCGTGCGGATATCCCAGGCACCGAGGTCGCCGCTGACATTGAGCACTCGAAAGCGCGCGAAGATCGATTCTGAGAGCCAATCCTCCTGACGGGCCGCGCGCAGGGTGCGATGGTGGGGGGTCTGGTGATAGGCAAAGGCGCGCATCTGCTCGATATCTTGCCAGAGGCTGAAGGTGGCGAGCGTGCGCAGCGGGCGCTCGCCAAAGCCGATATGGAACAGACAGCCTGGGGCTTGCCGAAGGTGCTCGCGGATCTGAGGAACGGCGCGCCAGAACGGGCGCACCTGGTTGCTATGCACACGGGCGTGGGTCAGAACGGCCAACGGCCCGTCAATTGAGCGCTCACCGCTGTACGCAAACGGCTCGCGACCATCCCAGGAGCCGTGACCTGAGATCGGCTTCAGCTCGATATGCAGCTGCGCTTGGCTTGGTCTGGCGATGCGACGGTAGAAGCGGCTCTGGCGCAGACGTTGGTCCTCGGCCGGGTCCGGTAGCCCGCTCATCAAACAATAGGTGCGCGGGTCGGGCAGGATCGAGAAGCCATCGCCTCCGCCACAGCCCATCAAGCGGACATCACCAGTAGGCACATCGGCGCCGATGAACAGGCGGCGAAAGCCCATAAACAGGAATGCGACCGGGCTGTAGCCAAGCGGGTAGCGGAAGAAGCTGAAGGTGATGCGGTCGGTCGGCATGCGGTGGAACAGGACGCTAACGATCTTCGGTGGCTTGGAGGATGGGTGGCTTGGAGGATGGGTGGCTTGGTGGTTCGCAAGGGCTCAGGCGTCGGATGAGACCAGCACCCGCGCCATGCCGGGCCCAAGCCAGAACTCGAATGGCGCCGGCAGCTCGGCCATCGGCCAGTCTGGAGACAGGTCGCGGATCGGGCCTGGCGATTGGATCAGATGGCGCAGGTCATCGATATAGAAGCGCTGCCGCGCCCAAGGGTCTTTGTTGATGATCAGCAGGGCCTGGCCGGAGGCACCTTCGGCCGCGTGCTTGCGCAGGATCAAGATTGCCGGGTCTGAATAATCGATCCGCTCGATGCGGCCCTCGCCATCAAGGACCGGCACTCGGTCCTTGATGGCATTGACCTGGCTGATGAACTCGGTCAGATCGATGTTCGGCGTTTCCCAATCGTCAGGTGTGGTCTCCACCACATCCAAGCGACGACGGAATCCAAACTCGAAGCCGATCGGCATCATCACCCCGCTCGCGAACAGCGCCGTGAACAGATAGCGCTGGCGCAATGCATCGGCATTCTCGCGGAATTCCTCGAACATGCGCCGCGTGTCATGGCTCTCTGGAAAGGCGATGGAGGGCGCGATCTGACGCGTCAGCTCGTACTGCTCGAGCAGCCAGTTGCCGTTGAAGTCCCACCATTTGGCGCTGTTGAAGATGGCGTCGAATCCTGCCTCAGCGGTCTCGCGAGTCTGTTCAGGACTGCAGCCGAGGGTCTCGGCGACAAACAGGGTATCGGGATGGCGGTCGCGAATCTGCGTGATCAGTCGTTCCCAAAGCTCCGCCGGCAGTTGATAGGCCGCATCGCAGCGGAAGCCGCGGAAGCCGAGTGCGATCAGGTGCTCGACCATGCGCACGAAGTAGGCGAGCAGGCCGTTCGGATCATCGGCCTGCTGCAAGGCGCGCTGATGATCAAACTGCGCCAGATCGCGCCAGACCACCTTGTTGCCGTTGGCCTCGACACAGAAGGGATGGGCGACGCGGTTGTTTTGACGCAGAAACCAGTCTGGATGCTCGGCGAGCAGTGGGCTATCTTCGGCACAGTGGTTGATGACCAGATCGATCATCAGAGAGAGTCCTTGCTCGCCGGCGATCTCGGCCATGGCCTGGACCTGGGCGTCTGCGTCCAAGCGCGAGTCGGACGACAGCAGGGCGTCGTTGATCGCGAAGTAGTCGGCGATCGAGTACAGGCTCCCGGAGCGGCCCAGCTGCTGGATCGGGTTGACGAAGACCCAATCAAAGCCCATGTCTGCGGCCCGCTGAAGATGCGGCGTCCAGCGATCGAAAGGACCGATGAGCAGCGGGAATAGGTTATAGAGCTTCATTCGGGGGTCTGTTCTTGGTCCTGTTCGGAGCGTTCTTGTTGATAGCCCTGCTCGAATTCCGCGGCTCCTTGCTCGACGGCGTTGACCGCCTTACCCGTCGTCTTACCAGCCCAGGAACAAGCGCCCAGGCTGGTCGACAAGATCATCAGGGTCAGGGCAGGAAAGAGGATGCGCTTCATTGATGGATTACCAGGCTAATCTCCGGTTGATCTCCGGCTGATCTTCGGGGGGTGGAGCTAAAAGTATATCCGCTAACGATCGGTGAGGATTCGCAAGCTGATAGACTCCATGACAGTGTGAAATCTTCTCATGTTGGCGAGCAGGGGCAAGACGCATGCGAGCGCAGTTTGATCCGAGTGGGACACCAGAAGGCTTCGTCGACGCGCTTGACGCGCTCACCGCTGAGGCTAGAGTCGGCGGCCTCATGGTGCTTGCCTGTGACGCCAACGGTTGGCGCCCAGAGCAGCTCGATCCCATCCTACAACGCTGCGAGATGCCGGTGTTCGGTGGCATTTTCCCGCAGATCGCTTACCAAAGCCAAAATGTCGAGCGCGGTACCTTGCTCCTGGCCCTTGGGTCGGACCCTGAGGTTGCCTGTGTGCAAGGACTCAGCGACCGCGAGGCGGATTTCGACGAGCGGGTGGAGACAGCCACGGCGCACTGGGGCGAGCCGGATGCAGAGACCACGATGATCGTCTTCGTCGACGGCTTGGCGAGCAGGATCAGTGCGCTGGTCGAAGGCTTGTTCGCCAATTTCGGCTTGGAGAACAACTTTCTCGGCGGCGGTGCGGGCTCGCTGAGCTTTCAACAGGCCCCCTGTATCCTGACCAATACCGGGTTGCTGGCCGATGTCGCGGTGCTGGCACGACCTCCGCTGCGCAGCCAGATCGGCGTGACCCATGGATGGGAGCCGATCAGCGAGCCGATGAAGGTTACTGCCGCGCAGGGCAATGTGGTCATGAGCCTGGATTGGGAGCCTGCGCGCGAGGTGTACCGGCAGGTGGTCGAAGCACATAGCGGACAACGCGTCTGTGCGGATCGCTTTTTTGAAATCGCAAAGTCATATCCGTTCGGAATGACTAAACTTGGCACCGAGATCGTTGTTCGCGATCCCTTGATGGTTGTCGACGGCAGCCATCTGGTCTGCGTTGGCGAGGTGCCCGAAGGTGCTTTCTTGCGGTTGCTCAATGGGACGCCGGAGACCCTGATCCCAGCCGCGAGCGAGGCAGGCGCACTTGCGGCGCCTGACTCATTCGAAGCAGGCTCAGTAAGCTGCCTGTTCATCGACTGCATCTCACGCGTGCTATTCCTCGGTGATCGCATCGCCGATGAGCTGGCGGCGGTCGGCCGCGAGCAGCCTGTGAACGGGGCTTTTACGCTGGGAGAGATCGCGAATACTGGCGAT
>NZ_JBUDPI010000127.1:0-9556 GCF_054919635.1 Halochromatium sp.
CTGCAGCCTCAGCGTTCATGCGGTCCGAAGCCGCAAGCAGAACGGGTCTTCGTCCGGCTTGGCCGACTGAGGCAAATGATGCTCGCTTCCCGGTCTTGGTGACCTCCCAGCCTCACGTCGCGGTTTCGAGCCTCGACCTGCCATCTGAGACGACAACAGCACCTCCGATGCGGCGAGCGACTGGGTCTGTGACTGCAACTGAGGCTGCGACCGAGGCGGCGACTGAGGCGGCTCGGGCGCCCGATGCAGCCGAAGCGGCACCTGGAGTGACGCCCGACGCAGACTCCGATGTCGAGGCTGAAGCTGATGCCAGCCCGACAGTGCGTGCATCTGTCGCCAAGCCGCCAACGCTGCCGCTGATCCAACGCCTGATCATTCGTGACGGCGAGCTGTCGGGACCTGCACAGCCGGCTGGGGGCCACTCGAGATCCGGCCTGGGTGCGCTGAACCTGACCGCTGGCCCGATCGGCCCCGGTCGTAGCGGTCGTTTGGATGCAACCTTCAGGCTCTTTGCGCCTGCGTTCGCCGCTAAGCCCCCCAACATTGCGGCTCCGGCTGCTCATGCAGGCGGTGCTGAGAGCCTGAGTGCTGAGACAGCAAGTGGCGACGCCTCGAGCGCTGATCCGGAGGGATCCTCGCTGCCCGGTTTAGTGGAGGCCGAGATCAGGCTGGCCGATCCGCTTACCGAGATGGTGCTGCAACCCTTGCGTCTGCGTCTTGGCGCCAGTGCCGGCGGCCAAGGCCTGCCGATCGAGATCGATGCCGCGGTGCTGATCGAGGTCATGACGGGTCGGATGGCAATCGATCCATTCGAGCTGATCGCCGATCGGCTGCGGATCATGGGCTCGGGCCAGCTGTTTCCGACGCCCCTCGGGCTGGGTGTCGACGCCGAGCTGCAGGTGCCTAGCTTCGACCTGCGCAGCTGGCTCGTCGAGCAGGCCGCTCTGAGCATGCCCGGCACCGCAGACAGCCTGAACAGGGTTGGCGGTCAATTCGACCTCCAGCTTCGCGGCCCCCTGGTGGCGATCGACAATGCAACCCTTGGCATCGATCAAGCCCGAGCAAGGGCAGCGGCCCGGCTGCGGCTGCTGCCGCTACCCACAGCGACGCTGGCGCCGTCAGCGCCGATCGCAGGCCAGCTGGCCTTCGCGGTGGATCGGCTCCGGCTCGATGCCTATCTACCAGGCGCAGAAGGCGCTGCTGCACCGTCGGTGAGCAGCCATGCTACCTCCAAGATGCCGCCACGATTACCGCCACTGCCATCATTGTCGCCGTTACCAGCGCTGTCCGAGACCAGTCCCAGCGCCCAGGGCGTCGAGCTCCAGTTGGCAGCCGGTGAACTGCGGCTGGGTGGGCTTGAGCTGACCTCGGTGCAGCTCGAGGGGCGTTTGCTGCAGCAGGCGCTCGAGCTCGACTCGACTGCCGACTTCTACGGCGGTTGGCTCGAGACGCGGTTTGCTGCGACTCTGGTGCCCCCCTTTCTGGCTTCCCAGTCTCTGGCCTCCGGGTCTCTGGCTTCACCGTTTCCGGCGTCGGACCTGAGGCTTGAGGCGACCGCCGGCGGTGTTGATGTCGAGGCTCTGCTGGCCGACGTGCCGCTCGGGGCAGCCCGACAGCCACCCATCACGGGTCTCGCCGAGATCGAGCTGAACCTCAATGCGGATGGTGCTGATCCGGCGTCGATCATCCAGACGCTGGGCGGCGAGGCCGCGTTCGCGGTGCGCGATGGTGCCGTTACCATGGTCGACCTCGGGCAATTGATCACCGGTACCATCGGGGCTATTGGGGTCTCGCCCGAGGATGCCGAGAATCTGACCCGATTCAGCGCCCTCAGTCTGTCGGCTAGTGGGGCAGAGGGGCAATTCAGCAGCGACGACATCCAGCTGCGCTCGAACTTCCTCAATATCGACGGTGGCGGGCAGTTGGACCTGACAACGCAGCAGATCGCGCTCGAGCTGGAAGCGGTGAGGACCCCGCCGCCGAAGGGGCGCGGGATCACGGAGCTGGAAGACATCCCGATCCCGGTCCGAGCGCAGGGACCCTGGGCTGACCCGCGCTGGGAGGTCGATGTCCGAGCCGCGCTCGATGCGGCTGCGCGGCGTGCGCTGCGCGAGGACAATGGGCTGCTCGATGAGCTCGAGGATCGAACCGGGATCAAGGGGCTCGGCGATGGGCTGCGACAGATCCTGCCGGGATTGCTTGGGCAATGAGCCAGAGCCACGCCAGGCCGCAAGCATGAGGGATTGCGTCTATGCCGAGCCGAAGCCCAGCAACGCGAAGCCGACCGCTCACGAGCGCGAGCATGACAGCGCCAGCGCGTCAGGCTAGCGCTCAACAAAGCGGGGTGCCGACGCCGCGTACTGCTGCTGTAGACGACTTCGGCCAACGCCTATTGCGCTGGTTCGACCGCCATGGTCGCCAGGATCTGCCCTGGCAGCGCGATGCAACCCCGTATCGCGTCTGGATCTCGGAGATCATGCTGCAGCAGACCCAGGTCGCCGTCGTGGTGCCCTATTTTGAGCGCTTCATGGCACGTTTCCCGGATCTGGCCACACTGGCTACAGCCGAGCCGGATGAGGTCCTCCATCTCTGGTCCGGGCTCGGCTACTACGCGCGGGCGCGCAACCTGCATCGCACGGCGCAGGTCATCGTCAGCGAGCACCAAGGACGCTTCCCCGAGCAGATCGAGGTGCTCGAGACCTTGCCCGGCATCGGCCGCTCGACCGCTGGCGCCATCTTGTCGCTCGCGCTCGGTCAGCATCATCCGATCCTCGACGGCAATTGCAAACGGGTCTTGGCCCGCTGCTTCGCGATCCCCGGCTGGCCAGGGGGCAGCGCGGTGCTGCGCCAGCTCTGGGCGCTCGCCGAGGCGCTGACGCCAGTGCAGCGGGTCGCGGCCTTCAATCAGGCGATGATGGACCTGGGGGCGACGCTGTGTAAGCGCTCCAGCCCGGCCTGCGCGAGCTGCCCCTTGGCCGATTGCTGCCAAGCCCTGGCGCAGGACCGCGTACGTGACTATCCCGCCCCAAAGCCACGCAAGCGGGTACCGCTGCGTGCCGCACAAGTGCTGCTCGTCCAAGATCAGCAAGGACAGCTCTTGCTCCAGCGGCGACCACCGGCCGGGATCTGGGGCGGGCTCTGGACGCCGCCGGAGCTTGATGTCGATGCTGATGTCGCGGATTGGTGCCGCTCGCGACTGCAGGCATCGGTGCTGCGACTTGAAATGCTGCCGCCGCGCCGACATACCTTCAGCCACTTCCAGTTCGAGATGCAACCAGTGCTGGTGTTGCTGGCATCGCCACCGGCGCGAATCGGCGACGAGGGCGATAAGGTCTGGGTCGATCCGGCGCAGCCAGGCGGCCTTGGATTACCGGCGCCGATCCGGCACATTCTTGCAGAGCTGGCTCAACGAGCTGGGAGCGAATAGGCCAGGCGCAGCCGCCGAGGTTGACCGCCAGAGCAAACCAAGCCAATGCAAACGACAGGAGTAGCCCGATGAGCCGTATGGTCAACTGTGTAAAGCTCGGCCGTGAAGCCGAGGGTCTGGACCGGCCGCCCTATCCCGGCGAGCTTGGCAAACGCATCTTCGAGAACGTCTCTAAGCCGGCCTGGGCGGATTGGCTCAAGCATCAGACCATGCTCATCAACGAGAATCGTCTGAGCCCGATGGACCCCAAGGCGCGCAAATTTCTCGAGGAGCAGATGGAGAAGTACTTCTTCGGCGAAGGTGCTGAGATGCCTGAGGGCTATGTACCCCCGAAGCAGTAGCCAGCCTACCTCAGGCGAAGACCACGGTCTTGTTGCCGTGCAGCAGCACGCGGTCTTCGAGGTGATAGCGAACCCCGCGCGCTAGGACCGTTTTCTCGACGTCCTTACCCAAGCGGACCATGTCTTCGACCGTATTATGGTGGCCGACACGCACGACGTCCTGCTCGATGATCGGTCCGGCATCCAGCTCGCTGGTTACGTAATGGCAGGTCGCACCGATCAGCTTGACCCCACGCGCCGAGGCCTGATGATAGGGTCGAGCCCCGATGAAGGATGGCAGAAAGCTGTGATGGATGTTGATGATCCGGCCCGGATAGCGTTCACAGAGATCGGGTGGCAGGATCTGCATATAACGCGCTAAGACCACCAGATCCGCACCGGCGGCCTGGATGACACGATTGGCGGCAGCAAAATGCTCGGCCTTGTCCGTCGGATCGACTGGCAAGTACTGGTAATCGATCCCGTGCCAACGGACGTAGTCAGCCAGATCCGGATGATTCGAGACCACGCAAGGGATATCGAAGGCCAGCTCGCCGCTGCGCCAACGGTAGAGCAGGTCCGACAAGCAGTGCGCCTGCTTGCTCGCCAACAGCACCACTCGGCGGTTCACACCGGTATCCGTCAGATACCAGTGCATCGCAAAACGCGTCGCAATTGGCTCAAACAGCGCCCGAAAGCGATCCTCACCGAAGGGGAGCGATGCGGCCCGGACCACATAGCGCATGAAGAACCACTGACTCTCCGGGTCCGAATAGTGGTGCGCTTCGGTGATCCAGCCACCATGCGCGGCGATGAACTCGCTCACTGCGGCGACGATGCCTACCTGATCGGGACAAGAGACGATGAGTCGGTAAGAGCGCTCCATGAGCAAGTCTGGCCTCGGGCTTGATGAACGACCAAAGATCCTAGCCTTCCGCTAAGCCTCTGACCACTGGCCCGGTCGTTGAGCGGGCGCAGATGCCGACGAATCGGTGATGGAGAGCACTGTCTCGCCAGGCACTGCAGCTTGTGGCTAGCTACCTGGATGAAGACAGGAGATGGTAGAAGGCGAGGTTGCGTGTGACCTCCGGGGTCTCGCAGCTTGGGGAGGTGACGCGCTCGGGCTGGAGCGGGGACTGCGGCCCGGAGGGCGGCAGAAAGATTTCGCGGCCTAGCGGCCGGAGGCCGAGCATCGCGGCGGTCACTGGGTCCAAGAGGCCGTCGGTTGGGCGCAGGCCGTTGCGCAGCTGAAACTGGTTGAGTGCGCCCTGTGTCAGCTTGCCGGCGATGCCGTCGAAGTGCGCCGGTTGGGTGCGTTTGCGTGCTTGGGTTTGCGTCTGCAGGCCCGCTTCGGCAAGCGCCTTCTGCAGGGTTGCAATGTGCGGTCTCGAGGCCTGCTGGTGGCTCTTCAGCAGACGGTTGATGCCCATCAGGTCGAGACCCTGCCGCATCGCCACTCGCTGAGCGGCCTGAAGTGCGGCATAGCGAGCGATGCGCTGGTCGTAGATCTCGAGTGCGACGCGCTCGCTCGGCATCAGGCTGTTGGCCAAGGCGGGATCATCGGGCGCGTCCTTGCCGATGAGCTTGCGGAAGGCTTGCAGGGCCTGGTGAATCTCCGGGCTTTCGTAATCGCCGTCCTCCAGCTCGGGTGGCAGCAGGCCCAGATGCTGGAGCGCGGACAGGGCCGTTGGTGGCAGCGACGACAAGGGTTGGTCTTCACCCAGCTGGATCAGCTCGGCAAGGCGCGCTTTATAGGCCTCTGTCTCGGCGGCATCCAGTGGACCAGTGATCAGCCGCGGGGGCAGTCGGACACGGCTATCAGCGGTATGGCCCGTCATCTCCCGGCCACCGATCTCATAACGAAACTCGACCGTCTCCGTGATCGGCTCGCCATCGAGCATCCAGTCCGGCATATCGCCACCCTTGAGCTGGAAGCCGACGCCATACTTGGCACGGACCATCGCCGGTTGTTGCTTGGCCTGTACCCGCTGCGAGAGTGCGTTCAAGAACTCGGCCCACGTGTAAGGGCTGGTCTTGCTGCTCGCATCTCGATAGAACATGCCGGGATTGCCGGTGACCACCGGCGAGCTCGCCGGGAGAGCCCATTGGGATGAGGCCCGAGGCTGGGTAGCGACATCTGGGCTGGAACGGATCGCTGGCCGAGATGAGGAGCCCCGCGACGCACCATAGGCGCCAGCGCCACCGAGCTGGGACCGCGTCTCGCGACGCGCATATCGCCGCGAGCCCAAGCTCGAGCGCTGTCTCGGGATGAGTCGCGTTGTCGTGGCCAGGCCGGCTTGTTTGCCGGCCAATGAATAAGATGATCCTGCGCCCAAGCTGCGGCCCGGCAGACGGATCATCTCTCGTCCGCGGTCGGCCGATAGGCCGGAACCCGTTGGCAGCCGGGGCTCAGTCGCGTACTGCGCCGGCGCAACGCTCAGGGTGTGGCGGGCTTCCCCTCGCGCCAAGGCCAAGATCTGTCGACCACGCTGTTCTCCAAGAAAATGGAACAGGTAGTCCTCTTCTGGGGTCTTGGCTCCGGTGTCGACGCTCAGGTAATGCTTCGCGAAGGCCAGGACCGTGAAATTGTGCCGCAGGAGCTGCAGTTGCTCGTCGTCGGCATCGCGCGTCCCAGCCAGGGTCTCCTGAATGATCCGGCGCACCTGTTGATCGCTGAACGGCCCGGCGCCGAGATCCATTGGCTCGCGACGCAGGGACGCGTCTGCGGCGCTCGCCGCGAGCAACTCGGCACCGTAGCGCTTGATGATGCGATAGAAGGTCGAGGGAATGAACTGCCAGACGCCGGTTGCCGAGCCCAATTGGCCTTCTGCGATCGTCGGTCGGACGAAATCGTTCCAGGTCTTTGCGCTCTCGAATTCTCCGGTGGCTAGCGCTAGCCCCAGGCTTGATCCGGTGCGCTGTGCTACCTCGAGCAGGATTAGCATTTGGCGCGGCGAGATGTCTTGGATCGGGTCGTAGTTGCGTGCCTCGAGCGCCGCCATCGCGCGATAGTCGTCAAGCGCTAACGCGCCGGGCTCCGGGGCGACGGAGTCCGTGATCACTGTGTCTAAGACGGTGCTTGCCGAGGCGGACGCCAAGCTGCAAGCTAAGAACGCTGCCGCCCCACGAAAACGCAAACGATTCGGCCTGTGCTCTGGTCGCTCGATCATTCCGTCACTCCTCGATATCAAGGCGTTACGAATGAAGCCTAGCATCTAGGGCGCTGAAGATGGGCGCCCGGAATAACGCCATCCCATCGGCCAGGGCTTCCTAAATCATCGACGGCAGCTTGACGCTGTAGTGGTCAGGACGCGATCAGGCGTCTTGGACTGCATCCGCCACAGCGGTGCGGCCGGTTTGGCGCGTCCGCTCAAAGGCTTGGGCTGGGAAGCCCTTGTCTGCGAACTCGGCTAGCCATTGCTCGATCTGCGCCTCGGACGGCTGAGGATCGCGCGCCAAGATCCAGGCGCGACGTCGCGATGGTTGGCCGACCAGCGCATACTCGTACTCGTCGCCAAGTCCGATGACCCAGTAATGGTCCCAAAGCACATGCACGCCGTAAAGCATCCGAAAGCTGATCTCAAAGCGGCTGTTGCTCTTGCGATCGACCACCCGTGCGATGGCCTTTGCGGTACCGACGCCGCCGTCGGCATGGGTGCAGCGATTGGTGACATAGACCATGCCATCGTCTCCCAGCAGATAATCCGCCTGCACATCTTGGGTGCAACGGCGCTGGGTGAAGTAGGGTAGTCGCGCGACCTCGTACCAGCGGCCCATGTAGCGTCTGAGGTCCAGGAACGGTACGGTGCTTGGTGCTGTGAGATAGACCCTTGGCTTGCGCAAACGCGTGCTGACGGTGACCTGGGCGTCGACATCATCGCGCTGTCGACTACCGGGTGGGGCGGTGTAGATCTCCTCGGCCCAGTCGGACAGCCCGGTCGTGGTCGCCGGTGTCGCCGCTCGTGTCGATTGGTCTGTGCGCACGGTGGACGGGGTGCGGCTTGTCTTGTCGGCGAGGTCAGGATCATCGTTGCGATCGGCCGAGACCGTCTTGGTCGGGCGGCGGCCGCTGCGCCGGCCATTGGCTAGGCTGCTGCGAAGCTTGGGTGGCGGACGATCCGTCATGCCACCGCTCCCCGGGGGCAACGAGCTCGGTTCGCGTCAGTTCGAGATAACATCATAGAGGATGAGATATTACTGCCGGAGGCAGGTTGATGGATGAGGGAGCAAGGGCCAGACTGCGGCCAGCCGACCAGATGTTTCCCCAGCGGATGTTGCCCTCAGGTCTTGAGTGGCTCAGGCCATCGACCTTGGTGGTATCGAGCACGAGCTAAGGGACAAACCGAGCCAGGCCGCAACCTGGAGCTCAGCAGAGGGACCCAAGCAACTAGACCTAAGCCCTAAGATCCTAAGCCATAAAAACCTAAGCCCTAAACCTCGATGCAAAGGTTAGGCCTAGAAGCCCTGACAGCAACCGTTGGTAAGGAAAAATGCGGGTTTCTACCTACTGACCGCTTGCCATTCTTGGCAGCCGCGACGATCAACGCTTTGGGCTCGGAATTCTGGTTTCGATATTTTGGGTTCGATTACATGGCGATCTGAACGCAGTCGCAGGCATAATTCGGGGTTTCGAGTCGAAGGTGCGTTTCAGCCCGCACCACGGTAGAGCATGCGTTACGAAACAGACGATCTTCGCATACGTGCGATCAAAGAGGTCATTGCACCTCAGGACCTGCACGCCCAATTTCCGATCACCGATGCGGCGGCAGCGACCGTATACCAAACCCGGCAGGCCATCCAGCACATCTTGCATGGACAGGACGACCGGCTCTTGGTCGTCGTCGGCCCATGCTCGGTACATGATCCGGCGGCAGCACTCGACTATGCCCAAGCGTTGCGCGCTCTGCGCGATCAGGTCAGCGATCAGCTGCTAATCGTGATGCGGGTCTACTTCGAGAAGCCACGCACCACGGTCGGCTGGAAGGGTCTGATCAACGACCCGAACCTGGACGGCAGCTTCGAGATCAATAAGGGGCTAGGGCTGGCGCGGCAGCTCCTCGTCGACCTCAACGATCAGGGCGTGCCTGCTGGCACCGAGTTTCTCGATCTGATCAGCCCGCAGTACATTGCCGACCTCGTCAGTTGGGGCGCCATTGGTGCCCGCACCACCGAGAGCCAAGGCCACCGGGAGCTGGCCTCCGGGCTGTCCTGTCCGGTTGGGTTCAAGAACGCAACAGATGGCAGCGTCAAGGTGGCCATCGACGCGATCCATGCTGCGGCGCGGCCCCATGTGTTCATGTCTCTCACCAAGGCGGGGCACTCGGCCATCTTTAGTACCACGGGTAACGAGGATACTCACGTGATCCTACGCGGTGGCAGTCGTCCGAACTACGATACTGAGAGTGTCGATATTGCTGCCACTGCGATCCAGGAGTCGGGGCTGGTGCCTAAGATCATGATCGACTTCAGCCATGCCAATAGCGGTAAGCAGCCAGATAAGCAGATGCGAGTTGCCGAGGATGTCGCTGGTCAGATCGCACGCGGCGAGACCCGCATCTGCGGCGCGATGATTGAGAGCAATCTCGTCGGCGGTCGGCAGAACCTCACCGCTGCGGGAGGCCTGGTCTATGGCCAGAGCATCACCGATGCCTGCCTCGCTTGGGAACAGACCGGACCGATGCTGATGCAGCTGGCCGAGGCCGCCGAGCGTCGTCGCGTACGCTGCTAGCGCCTATTAAGACTTGGTGTTGGGCCGGCTATTTCTCGTCGAAGCCGGCCAGACGATACCCGCGGCGAGCTTCGTCGAGAT
>NZ_JBUDPI010000128.1:0-9495 GCF_054919635.1 Halochromatium sp.
GCCAATCCTTGAGCAGTTGATCGGCCGCTCGCCGAGCCGCGAGCGCGAGCGCGCTATCACGCATCGGATCGGCCAGTCGGAATTGAATCGCGCCAGCCTGACGCGTGCCCAATACCTCCCCAGCGCCGCGCATGCGCAGATCGGCCTCAGCGATGCGAAAGCCACTGGTCTCGCGGCGCAGGATGTCCAGCCGCTCGCGCGCCGCGCGTGTCAGCGGCGGATGATACATGAGCAGGCAGACACTATCGATGGTGCCGCGGCCCACACGGCCGCGCAGCTGATGCAGCTGCGCCAGACCCAAGCGCTCGGGATTCTCGATGATCATCAAGCTCGCGTTGGGCACATCCACCCCGACCTCAACAACGGTGGTCGCGACCAGCAGGTCCAGCTCACCGGCCTTGAATGCCGCCATCACAGGCGCCCGCTCCTGCGCCTTGATGCGACCATGTACCAGTCCAAGACGCAGCCCAGGGAGGCGCTCGCGCAGATCGGCGGCGGTGTCCTCGGCGGCCTGCGCCTGAAGCGCATCGGACTCCTCGACCAGGGTGCAAACCCAGTAGACCTGGCGACCCGCGTTGCAGCCGGCCTGCACACGATCGATCACCTCATCGCGCCGGCTATCCGGGACGGCAACCGTTGTAATCGGTCTCCGTCCGGGCGGTAGCTCATCGAGCTCAGACAGGTCCAGGTCGCCATAGACCGACATCGCGAGGGAGCGCGGAATCGGGGTCGCGGTCATGATCAGTTGGTGTGGGATGCGACCATTGCGCTCACCCTTCTCGCGCAGACTGAGACGCTGATGCACACCAAAGCGGTGCTGTTCATCAATGATCACCAGGCCGAGCTCTGCAAAGCGCACATCGGCCTGAAACAGCGCATGGGTGCCGATCACGACCCGTGCCTGTCCCTGCGCGATGCGCTCCAGGATCGCCGTCCGCTCACTGCCTGAGTGCCGCCCGGAAAGCCAGGCCAGCTCAACCTCCAAAGGCTCCAGCCATTGCCGCAGGCTCTGCAAATGCTGCTCAGAGAGCAGCTCGGTCGGCGCCATCAGGGCGACCTGGTGCCCCGCCTCGATCACCTGCAGCGCAGCCATCGCTGCGACCACGGTCTTACCGGAGCCGACATCGCCAAGCAGCAGCCGCATCATCGGCCGCGGTTGCTCCATGTCCGCCGCGATCTCATCGAGCACCCGCTGCTGAGCGCCGGTGAGCGCAAACGGCAACTGTGCCCGCAACCGCTGCCGTAGCGCCTTATCCCCTGTCAGGACCGGGGCACGCTGCGCACTGCGCGCCCGGCGCAGGCGGCGCAACGCCAACTGATGGGCCAGCATCTCGTCGAAGGCGAGACGCAGGAAGGCGGGATGGCTGCGCTCGAGCAACGCGCTGGTCAGCTCAGCGCCGGCATCAGCCGGCGGTCGGTGGAGCAGGAACAAGGCATCGGCCAGCGCGGGTAGCTGTAACGACGCGATCAGGGTGTCGGGAATCCAGTCCTTGAGCGCGCTCGGATCGCGCCGCAACCGGTCTAGGGCCTGATCAGTCAGCGCGCGCAGACTGGCCTGCTGCAGGCCCTCGGTCGCCGGGTAGATCGGGGTCAGGCGTCCGCCGGACTCCGAAGTGATAGGCACAGCCGCCTGTTGGCCAACCGCCGGACAGCTCGCCGGGCCATTCCCTCGCTCAGCAATGCCTTCCAGCGCCTGCAGCTCCGGATGCACCATCTCGAGCATCTGCGGCCCTTGGCGTACCTCGCCGAAGCAACGTATCCGCTGACCTGGTCGCATCGCCTCAACCTGGGCGCGCGTGAAATTGAAGAAGCGCAGCAACAGGGCACCACGGCCGTCGTCGATGCGGATCTTCAGCGAGCGCCGTCGGCCCTGAGCGATTTGGGCATCGACGATCTCACCCTCGACCAGCACTTCCTCATTGACGACCAGGTCGGCCAGCGGCCGCAATCGGGTGCGGTCCTGATAGCGCAGCGGCAGGTGGAAGAGCAGATCTTGCAGCGTCAGGATACCGAGTCGCCGGAGCCGTTCCGAGAGACGCGGCCCGACACCCTTCAGCTGCTCAACCGGAATCTGATCCAAGACCGAAATCGGTTCCCCCATTCAGCCTGCGACGGCAGCAGGGATGGCTGATTGAGGCTGGTCGGGCTGGTCGGTCATGCGCAAGGTTGGCTGCTTGAGACCCCGCCTCGCCCGTAAGGTCTGGGCCAGCTGATGCACGGTCATGGCGTAGTAGGTGCTGTTGTTGTATCGGGTGATGACGTAGAAATTCTCGAAGCCTACCCAGTACTCGAGGCCACCAGCCGCATCCAGACGCAGCAGGCTCACCTGGCGTTGATCCGGAAGCGCCACCGCAGGCTGAATCCCTTTTGCCCTTAGCGTCGCCACCGAGTAGTTGGTCTTGAAGCCGGTATCCGTCGACCAAGGCAGCCCAGCGCCCCCGCTCGCCCGCGCAACGACAGCAGCACCGGGCTTCCAGCCATGGGCATTGAAGTAGTGGGCGACGCTGCCGATCGCGTCCTCGGGGTCCCAGAGGTTGCGGCGACCATCGCCGTCGAAATCGACCGCATAGTCATGCCAGCTCGAGGGCATGAACTGCCCAAGGCCCATCGCGCCTGCGAAGGAGCCCTCCGGCTGCAGCGGATCGAAGCCCTGATCCTCGGCCATCAATAGGTATTGGGCCAACTCATCACGGAAGTAATCGGCTCGACGCGGATAATCGAAGGCCAGGGTTGCCAGCGCATCAATGATCCGATGCGTGCCCATGAAGCCGCCCCAGCGCGTCTCGATGCCGATGATGGCGACGATGTACTCAGGCGGCACCCCGTACTTGCGCGAGGCCTGATCCAGCGTTCTGGCATGTCGCGTCCAAAAGGCGCTCCCCTTATCGAGCATCGCCGGCGTGATATGGCGACCGCGGTAGCGGGTCCAGGCCCCAGTCGGCCCCGAGGCCGGGCGCCACTGTTTGTCCATATACTGGATGATCCAAGGATCACGCTTGGCCCGCTCGAAGGTGCGCACAAGCTCGACCCGATCCAGCCCCTTGGCCTCCATCTGCGTGATGAAACGCTCGACATCGGCGCGCCCGGCGTAGTCGCCGGTGGAGACTCTGCGTGCACTCTGCCTGCTCGAGGCATCGAGATCGGTGTCTGAGCTGAACGAGGCCTGGTGCACCCCGGCGAACGGGGTCGGCTGGGAGTTGCTGCGCTTGAGCTCGGCCGAGGTCTCCTTCGCCATCGAGCGATCCGCCCCCTTGGTTGGATTGGAGCCACACCCACCGAGGGCGAAGGCAGCGCAGAGCGGGATGAGCAGCAGCCGTGGTCGCATCGGGATTCTCCGGGTCAGTCGCTCAAGACCATGATCGCATCCATCTCGATCTCGGCGCCCTTAGGCAATGCCGCGACGCCGATCGCCGCGCGCGCCGGATAGGGCTCGGCAAAGGTCTCGGCCATCACCTCATTCACCAGCGGGAAGTGCGCCAGATCGGTGAGGAAGATGTTCAGCTTGACCAGATCGCCAAGATCGCCGCCAGCGGCCTCGGCAACTGCCGCCAGGTTGCTGAATACCTGACGCGTCTGGGTCTGGATATCACCCGTCACCAGCTCACCCGTCCCAGGGACTAGCGGGATCTGGCCTGATAGGTAGACGGTATCGCCCACGCGCACCGCTTGGGAGTAAGGGCCGATCGCGGCCGGCGCCTGTTTGGTATGGATGATCTGTTTCGCCATCGGAGCCTCCTCATCTCGTCAGTCAAGCCGCAACGATTTCGCCGAGGAACAAGCCGGTGATCAATCAGGACAGGAGTATAGCGAACCGAGACCGAAGGCGAGCGACAGCTTGTATCAACCATCCTGAGCGCAGGGTTCTCCTGAGTGCAGGCATCGTAAGGGTTTGTGTGCCTTGATCTCGATAACAATCGACTTCGGTACAGCTGGATCATCAGCGGCTCGAGTCAATGCCTGCTTCCGGAATCGGTGCAGTGGGCAAGCCTGAGCATTGACCTGGCATCGGCTCAGCCTCAACTCGGCTCAACCTCAGCTCAGCTCGGTGATTGGCGACCAGCGCCAAAAAGTGCCTGCCACCAGCGTCGGCGACCCTTCGGCACCAGCTGAGTCGACGGCAGATCAACCGGAGCTAGCTTGGTCATCACCCAGCCCGGCAATGGCGGATTGCTGCTCGAGCCGCAGACCACGCCGAGATTGTTGGGGTCGTAGATCTTAACGAGGCTCGGCAGCCGCAGATCATCGGCATAGACGATCCCGCACAGGCGCTCGTCATGCTCGCGCCGCAGCAGGGCATCGATCTCATCGATGAAGCACTCCACCGTCGCCTGATCGGCAGGAACCTCAGGCGGCGGCTCGCCGATGGCGTACAGATACCAACCGCCTTTGGCATCGGCACGCAGCCGCATCCAAAGCGCGTCCAGATCGGCCCAGCGCAAGGCCGAAGTGAAGCTCCCGCGAAAGGCGCGCAGAAAAGGATTGGTCTCCGCTGTCGGCTGCATGGCGCTATTCGAGTGCTTGCTCATGCGGCCGAAGGCTAACCCAAGGTCACTGAGTTTGGAACAAGATAGGACTCGAAAAGCGAACGCTGATCCATCGCCGGCCCGGCCATGCTATTCGCACGAACCTGATTGCCCTGACTTCTGTGACCCGGACACCAAGATACGTCCGGATACTGAGAACAAGGACATTCGCAGTCTGGATGCGTGCTGGCGGAACACTCTCTCTGGAGTCGCAAGCGTTTCGCTTCGCGCCAGCCATCGTTCCGACCAAGGGCAGGCTGGTATAGTCTCGGCTCAACCGATCGAGCGACAACGCCCATGACCAGCCTCTACCAATCCGAGCTCAGCGAGCTGCCGTTGCTCAGCCGCGGCAAGGTCCGCGATATCTACGCCGCAGGCGATGAGCATCTGCTCATCGTCACCAGCGACCGGCTCTCCGCCTTCGATGTAGTGCTACCCCAGCCGATCCCAGGCAAAGGTGAGGTGCTCACGCGGGTCAGCCGCTTCTGGCTCGAGCGCACCGCGGGGATCATCCCCAACCAGCTCAGCGATTTGCCAGTCGAGACCTTCGTCACCGATCCCGAGCGGCGTCGAGCGCTCGGCGATCGCGCCATGGTCGTACGCAAGCTGAGTCCGCTGCCCATCGAGGCCATCGCCCGCGGCTATCTGATCGGCTCGGGCTGGAAGGACTATCAGGCCAGCGGCGCGGTCAGCGGTATCAAGCTGCCAGACGGGCTACGCCAAGCCGATCGTCTACCGGAGCCGATCTTCACGCCCTCGACCAAGGCCGCGATCGGTGACCATGACGAGAACATCGACTTCGACGGCACCGCCGAGCGCATCGGCGCCGAGCTTGCCGAGCAGGTGCGCGCGATCAGCCTCCGCATCTATCAGGACAGCGCCGCCTACGCACTCGAGCGCGGCATCATCATCGCCGATACCAAGTTTGAGTTCGGCCTCGACGCCGAGGGTCGTCTGCATCTGATCGACGAGGTGCTGACCCCCGATTCCTCTCGCTTCTGGCCAGTCGATCAATACCAGCCCGGTAGCAGCCCACCGAGCTTCGACAAGCAGTTCGTGCGCGATTATCTCGAAACCCTAGACTGGGACAAGAGCCCGCCCGGGCCGATGCTGCCCGAGGCCATCATTGCGCAAACCGCTGCCAAGTATGCGGAGGCGGAGCGGCGCCTGCTGGGTTGAGATCGCATGACCGCCTTCCAACAACTCATCGACGCCATGCGTGCTGGACGAAACTGGTCGGGCATGGGCGACCCGAACCAGGCGCGCGAACTGATGGCGGCGGTCTATACCGAGCGTTACCACGGCGCGGCCCATTACCGAGATCGCTACCAACTCCGCGCCAACCTGCAGAAAAAGGAAGAGGCCGCCTCCTACGCCGGCTGGATCACGGCCGATAACCCCACATCAGGGGCCTACCAAGGCACCTCCTTCGTCTGGTTTCCTGGTGTCGACGGCAGCATCGCGGTGCTTGTCATCGGGACCGATGGCTTTGGTTCTGACAGCCATATTCTCGGCAGACCAGGGCATGGGCGACGGCTGCGCGCGCTCCGAACGCTGCATCAGGGCCGGCTCTGGGTCAAACCCGATCTCCTCGACCTCAACAGCCGTGTCCCTGAGACCCTCAGCGCCAACTGGCCAGCCGCTGAGCCTGCGCTCAAGACCTACGGCCAGGTCATCTATGCCGCAATCCCGGTACAGACCGATGCAGACGCCAACGCCGTCGAGGACCTGCTCGACCTCTTCTTCGCTGAACACGGCACACCACTGACAGGCAAGGCCCGAGCACGCTGGGAAAAGCGGCAGCAGGACATTGCCAGCGCCATCTTCCCCCGCTTCGATGAAACGCGCGTCCTCAGCTTATTGAACGAGCTTCGCTTTCTGATCCTCGAAGGTCCGCCCGGTACCGGCAAGACACGCTGGGCCATCCGCTTAGCGGATCAGATTGGCGGTGTGACCCAGGTCCAGTTTCACCCAGCACGCACCTATGAAGATTTCGTCGTCGGCCTCTTCCCACGCCCGGCCTCCAATGGACTGGCCTTCGAGGTACGGGCCGGCGACCTGCTGCGCGCGAACCAGGCTGCAGCCGAGGGTCCTCATGTCCTGCTGATCGACGAGATCAATCGCGCCGACCTCGGCCGGGTGCTCGGCGAGGCCGTGATGCTTTTCGAGGTCGGGGAGGCACCACGGCGAGCGCGCCTGCCGCAGATCCCCGCCGGTCACCCGCCCGAACTGGAACTCTCGCCCAACCTCTTGGTGCTTGGCACTCGCAACACCGCCGACCGTAGCATTGCGCGCATGGATCTCGCGATCCGTCGCCGCTTTGCCTTCATCGAGGTCTGGCCAGACCTGGAGGTTGTGGCCGCCGAGGGCGTCGATTTCGCTGTCCGTCTGTTCTCAGACTGCGTTCACAGCTTCACCGAGTTTGCCGACGACGAGACGCTGCGGCTGGTGCCTGGCCATGCCTACTTTCTCGATCCAAGGCCCGACCTCGATCCCGCCGATCGCCCAGTCAGAGTCGCCCGACGCCTAGAACTAGAGCTCTTGCCGCTGTTGCGCGACTACCTCAACGAGCGACTCTGCGGCGGCGCCACCGAGGCCATCGCTGGTTTGACCGACCGGATCAGCTCGACCTTGATGGGACTGCGCTAATGCCGGTCAAAAGCGGTACCACGAAACCGAAGGCCCGCAGAGAACTCACCCAACCACCGCCGTTGAATGCCCGACCGCTGTTTCGGCTGGTCGATCACGGCGACCCCATTCGAATCGAGCCCGCCGCAGTCGGCGCTGCCGGCGATCGCTGGATCGATGGCTTTCTGCAGGCCAATCAGGTCCAGCTACGCCGGCTCGATCTGCGCACCGAGGTCGAGACCCGTGGAGGCGTGCGTCTTCTCGTCCAGCCCGGCAGCCACATCGGTGCAGTGCCGCTGGTCTCACCAGCAACGCGTCGGGTCGCAGCAGGCCTATTGGTCGAGCCTCGTTTTCGTTGGTCGGCGCTGGGCTCGGTCTTGCAAGCAACCGGCTTTGCCGTTGAGCCGCGACTCGGCCAAGCGCCACTGGTTCCAGGCTCGGCGCGCGAGGTGCCACCCTGGCTCTTGGCCGCGCCCGTCCTGAACCGCCTTGAGGCCCTGCTGCGCTATCTCCGACGCGGCTTTGTCGAGCGCACCGAGGTCCGTACCAGCCCCCGCGGCCGGATCGAGTGGACGCAGTGGGCTCAGCGCCATCTCGCCAATGGCCAATGGAGCCGGCTACCCTGCAGCTTCCCGGACCTCGATGATGATCCGCAGCTGCTATCGGCCATCCGCTGGACCCTTGCCCGGCTGGAGCAGGATCTGGCACAGCAACGGGACTCGCCACCTGCGCGTGCCCTCAGCGAACGCATTCGTCTGCTGAATCATGATCTCGGCCCTGGCCCAAGCCAACGGCCCTCGTCCTGGAATCAGCCTCAGACCGGCTCAGGTTGGCTCGCGGACGCCCTGCAGGCAATGGGCTGGATCGCAGAAGAACGTGGGCTGGGCGGTGCCCGCAGCCTCAATGGCCTGGCATGGGATCTCGAAGCGGACCAAGTCTGGGAGGCCTGGGTGGCCGCCTTTGTTCGGGACTTGGCACCACAGCTTGGCTTTAGCTGGGTTGGCGCAAGCGAGGTCCAACACCGTCTCAACTGGCAGGGAAGTCTGAGTTCAATGGGCGCACTGATCCCAGACACCGGGCTACGCGGTGCGCAGCGTATGATCTGGGTTGATGCAAAATACAAAGCCCACCTCAGCCTGCTCGCCCGCTATGGTTGGAACGGCCTGAAAGACGCGGTGCGCGATGCACATCGCGCCGATCTGCATCAAGCGCTTGCCTACTCGGCCCTCAGCTCGACAGACAAGATCGATAGCGTTTTGGCCTATCCTCAACTGAGTGATCTTGATGATGAGCGTCGCCCGCATGCCACCATTGCGACACTCGCCTCAGGACGACGGCGGACTCGATTGGTACTGGCCGGGCTGCCCTTTGGCTTTCGGTCGCCAAGCCAACGCAATCGTGCACTCAGCAGCTGGCGCAAGTTACTCGGGCATTCTGAGTACGGCGGTTGACGGTTAAACTTTGCACAGGGCACCACATCATGGGCATGTTCGACAGCTTGCTAGTGCCGATAGGAGACCGCGAGGTCGAGGTTCAGACCAAGCGCTTCGACTGCGTATTGAAGACCTACCGCATCGGCGATCTTGTCAGCGGCGCCGCTCCGGGCTTGCGGGTGTACTTCGATCAGCTACGCATCGATGAAGACGCCCGACTCGTCTATCGGGAGACCGAGAGCCCAACCGAGGACTGGACCCTGTTCTTGGTGCTCGCCAATGGCGTCCTCGTCGATACCGACGCCGTTGCCGGCACCCTCGGGGAGGAGCTGATCCTCCAGCGTATCCGCACGCTCAACGAGATCTGGCAGGACTCCGCCCGCCTGATCGAACGCTTGACGACCTTCATCGCCGACAAGCAGAAACGGATTGACTGCTTAGACTCAAGTATCAACGCGGTGCAGCATGTGATCCGCGATACGCGCCGCCTGCGCCAAGGCGATGATTTTGCCGGCCCCTTCGACCTGATCCACGAAAGCTCACGCCGGTTGAAGCAAGGCGATGATCCACTCGACGTCATCGAGTCGGTCATCGGTAAAGACCATCGGTTCTTTTACTCCGACCCTGAGGTCCCCACCGATCGACTCGCAGACTATCGTCTCTGACCCTGCCAGAAGGAGCGCCTGAGTAACCTGGCAGGACAAGACCCCCGATCCAATGCCAACGCACCATTCCGGCCGCCTGATCATGCACCTCGATCTCGACGCCTTCTATGCGGCGATCGAGCAGCGCGATCATCCCGACTGGCGCGGTCGCCCGCTGGTCGTCGGCGCGCAACCGGGCGGTCGCGGGGTGGTGGCGACATGCTCCTACGAGGCCCGACGCTCTGGCGTGCATTCGGCGATGCCCAT
>NZ_JBUDPI010000129.1:0-9384 GCF_054919635.1 Halochromatium sp.
ATGGCCTCGCCGATAACGACGCCTTCGTCAGTGCTGTCGCCACGCCCGCGCAGCGCAAAGACCTGGCAAAGCGCTGCGACTGCGAGACCGCGACCATCCTCGAGCTGGCCAATCGCGCCGACCTCGCGCGCATCAAAGGCGTGTCCGGGGTCTATTCCGATCTGCTCGAGAATGCCGGCGTCGACACCGTCAAGGAGCTGGCCACCCGCAATGCCGCCAATCTGCACACCAAGCTGACGGCGACCAATGCGGCAATGCAGCTGACGCAGCGTCCACCGACGGCGGCGCAGGTCGAGGACTGGGTTGAGCAGGCGAACGCGCTGCCCAAACTGCTGAGCTACTGATGACCAGCAGCGCCGCACCGATGGATATCAAGCACACGATTGGGCAGCTGGTCGACGGTGGGGATCTGGATGCCGCCACCATGACCGCCACCATGAACGCCATCATGACCGGTCAGGCAAGCCCCGCGCAGATCGCCGGCTTCCTGGTCGCCTTGCGTCTCAAAGGCGAAACCGTCACCGAGATTGCCGCGGCCGCAAAGGTCATGCGCAGTCTCGCGAGCGGCGTCGATCTGGCCGGACTCGAGAAGACCGTGGATATCGTCGGGACCGGCGGCGATGCCTCGGGCACCTTCAACGTCTCCACCACCAGCATCTTCGTCGCCGCAGCGGCCGGCTGTTGCGTGGCCAAGCACGGTAACCGCTCGGTCTCATCCAAGTCCGGTGCCGCGGATGTGCTTGAGGCCGCTGGGCTGCGTTTGGACCTGAGCCCGGAACAGGTTGCTCGCTGTGTGCGCGAGGTCGGGGTGGGATTCATGTTCGCGCCCGCGCATCATGGCGCGATGAAGCATGCCATCGGCCCAAGGCGCGAGCTTGGCATCCGCTCGATCTTCAACGTGCTCGGGCCACTCACCAATCCAGCGGGCGTCCAACATCAGGTGCTCGGCGTCTTTGCCGAATCGCTGTTGGAGCCGCTCGCAGAGGTCTTGCAGCGCCTCGGCTCCCGCCATGTACTGGTGGTGCACGCCCGTGATGGCCTCGATGAGATCAGCGTCGCCGAGCGGACCGATATCGCCGAGCTGAAAGAAGGCGTGATCACTCGTTACAGCGTCGCGCCTGAAGATTTCGGTCTGGCTCGCTCATCCCTTACCGAGATCCGGGTCGACGACCCAGCGCAGAGTCTGGCCCTGTTGACCGCTGTGCTGGATAACCAACCTGGCCCGGCACGCGATATCGTCCTGCTCAACGCTGGGGCCGCGATCTACGCCGCCGATGTCACCTCCAGCTTCGCCGACGGCGTTCGCCTGGCCGACGAGGTCATCGCCAGCGGTGCTGCCCGCCAGCGCTTCGATGCGCTGATCGCGCTGGCCAAGACGCTCTGACTGACCTCCCATGCCTGAGATACCGGATATCCTCAAGCGTATCGTTGCGCGTAAGCACGACGAGGTTGCTGAGCGCAAGCAGCGGGTTTCGGGCCGCTCACTCGAGGTCCGTGCCGCCGATGCGTCCCCGCCACGAGGCTTCGCTGAGGCCTTGCACCAACGGGTCAATACGAGGGCAGCCGCCGTCATCGCCGAGATCAAGCGCGCCAGCCCAAGTAAGGGCGTGATCCGAGAGGATTTCGATCCGCCCGCGCTCGCCCGCTCCTATGCCCAGGGTGGCGCGAGCTGTTTGTCGGTACTGACCGATCGCGATTTCTTTCAGGGCGACGACCAGCATCTGATCGACGCCCGCGCCGCTTGCGCACTACCGGTGATCCGTAAGGACTTCGTCATTGACCCCTACCAGGTCGTCGAGGCGCGCGCCCTAGGTGCCGATTGCATTCTCTTGATTGCCGCCTGTCTCGAGGATGCGGCACTCGCCGATCTCGCCAGGCTGGCCAGAGACCTTGGCCTCGACGTGCTGATTGAGGTCCATGATGCGCTCGAGCTCGAGCGCGCGTTGGCCGTGCCCAGCCGCCTGCTCGGCATCAATAACCGCGATCTACGCAGCTTCGAGGTCGACCTGCAAACCACGCTGGATTTGAGATCGCAGGTCCCTGCAGATCGGCTGCTCATCACCGAGAGTGGCATCCATACCGGCGATGATGTCGCGCTGATGCGTGACCGTGGCGTCCACGCCTTCTTGGTGGGCGAGTCGTTGATGCGCACCCCCGATCCCGGAAAGACCCTGGCGGCGATCTTCTCGTTAGACGACGCTAGGTCCTAAGCCAGGCCCACACTGAGACGATCAACGGGACCCTCAATTCCGGGTCCTCAGTCGGCCTCTAGATTGGGCAACGACCGGGAACAAGACTCAGCGGGTGCCAAACACCACGATGGTGTTGCCACTGACACTGATGTGCCCCTTCTCTTCAAGGCTCTTCAGCACCCGACCCGCCATCTCCCGCGAGCAGCCGACCATACGACCGAGGTCTTGGCGAGTGATTCGAATCTGCATGCCATCCGGATGCGTCATGGCATCAGGTTGCTTGCACAGCTCGAGCAAGGCCCCGGCAATGCGACCGGTCACGTCCAAGAACGCGAGATCCCCGACCTGCCGACTGGTTTGACGCAGACGCTGCGCGAGCTGTCCGCCGATCGCAAACAACAATCCCAGCGCATGCTCGCTCAGCTCTCGATGCAATAATTGCTGCACCCGGGTGTAGCTGATCTCGGCGATGGTACAGACCTCGCGCGTGCGCACGATCACGCTGCGCGTGGTCAGGGACTGGAACAGTCCCATCTCGCCGATGAACTCGCCCTTGTTGATGTAGGCTAAGGTCAGCTCGTGGCGATCGTCGTCTTCGATCAAGGCGGTCACCGAGCCGTCGATGAGATAATACAGACTCTCGGCTGGCTCACCGCGGCGGATAAAGTCGACATGCTTCTCATAGTACTTGGTATGGCAGTGACTCAAGAACGGTTTGAGCCAGTCAGGCTCATGCGGTGGCTTTACCAGCATCGATGCAACCCTATCTCACAGAGTGAAGAAACAGAGTCTAACAAGTCTTGGTGCCCGCACGATGCATGCTAGGCTTCGCGCGATCACTGCAACCCTGACGAGATCCCGATCGGAGAGCGCATGAAGGTACGTGTCAAGTGGGTCGAAGGGACCGCGATGGTCGGTGAATCTGGCAGCGGACACGCCCTGGTGATGGATGGCCCGCCCGATGCCGGCGGCCGGAACCTCGGACCCCGTCCAATGGAGATGCTGCTGCTCGGCATGGGCGGCTGTACCCAATTCGACGTCTTGCTGATCCTGCGCAAGGCGCGCCAGGCGGTGACCGATTGCGTCGTCGAGATCAGCGCCGAGCGCAGTGAGGCCGACCCCAAGGTCTTCACCAAGATCCACGCCCATTTTATTGTCACCGGCCGGGCGCTGAGTGAGACCCGGGTGGCGCGCGCGATCGAGCTGAGTGCGACAAGGTATTGCTCGGCCTCGATTATGCTCGGTGCAACGGCCACCATTACCCATGACTATGAGCTGCGCGATCTTGACGATATGGCGGTCGCCTAACCGACACCAGCAGCCCCGTTTGGTCGCGCTTGCAACCCACCACAGCGCGGCGTAGCCTATCGCCCCCTCACCTCGGGGACAACGATGCCGAAGATCAAAAAGCGCTTGAAGCTGGAAGGGTTCAACAACCTGACCAAGTCTTTGAGCTTCAATATCTATGATGTCTGCTATGCGAGCTCCGCGGAGCAGCGCCAGGCCTATCTCGAGTACATCGATGAGGCCTATAACGCGGAGCGACTCACCGGCATTCTGACAGACGTGGCGAATATCATCGGCGCGAATGTGCTCAATATCGCGCGCGAGGACTACGAGCCCCAGGGCGCTTCGGTCACCATGCTGATCGCCGAGGAGGCCGTGCGCGAGGAATCAATGTCCAACGCGGCCACGCCTGGCCCCTTTCCGGACGCCGTCGTCGGACACCTCGACAAGAGCCATATCACCGTCCATACCTATCCCGAGAGCAATCCGCACAGCGGGATCAGTACCTTTCGCGCCGATATCGATGTCTCCACCTGCGGACTGATCTCGCCACTGAAGGCCCTGAACTACCTGATCCACGCGCTCGAGTCCGATATCGTCATCATGGACTACCGGGTGCGCGGCTTCACCCGCGACGTTGGCGGCCGCAAGCATTTCATCGACCACAACATCAGCTCGATCCAGAACTATCTCTCGAGGGACACCAAGGACCGGTTTCAGATGATCGATGTCAACGTCTATCAGGAGAATCTCTTCCATACCAAGATGGTCGTCAATCGCTTCGATCTCAACGACTATCTGTTCTGTGTCACAACCTCGGATCTGTCGGACAAGGAGCAAGAGCGCATCGAACGGCTCGTGCGCCGTGAGATGATGGAGATCTTCTATGGTCGCAACCTGTCGCGCGAGATCGCGACCTGGCAGACACCCGACAGTTGAGGCCTCACGCTGAGGCCCAATCGTGACCCTCGGAGCTGAGCCGTAAGGCTGAGATCACTGGATTCAGGGTTCAGGGTTCAGGGTTCAGTTCACTGGGCCTAGCCAGCTGGCCAGAGATACCTGGGCTTAGACCCAGTAGGCGCCATGGGTCATCACCTTAGAGACGGCCCGCATCGCAAATTTCACCGCTGTCGGTAGCTCAGCGCCGCCCGCACCCTTGGCGACCTGGGCGTGGTGCGCCTCATCGCTCTTCATCTGTTCGAGCACGGCGCGCGTGCGGTGGTCATCGGCCGGTACCTGCGTAATATGCGCATCGAGATGATCCTCCACCTGCCGCTCGGTCTCGACCACAAAGCCAAGGCTCCATTTGTCGCCGGCCAGCCCGGCCGCCGTGCCCATCGCGAATGAGCCGGCGTACCAGAGCGGATTGAGCAGGCTCTTGCGGCCCCCCAACTCTTGGATACGCTCCTCACACCAGGCAAGGTGATCATTCTCCTCCTGCGCCGAGCGTTCCAGGCGCTCGCGCACACGCGCGTCGCGAGCCGTCAATGCCTGGCCCTGGTAGAGGGCCTGGGCGCACACCTCCCCGGTGTGATTGACGCGCATGAGACGGCCAATATGCAGGCGCTCATCCTCCGTGAGCTCGACCTCGGGAGCGGTCTTTCCCGGGTTGTCCCGCTCGGTCACCGCAGGACGGCCAAAGAGGGTGCGCAGTGTTTGATCGACGCCGATCAGGGCGCGGTCGATTGGACTGTAATCACGTCTGTTCATTGGTCTGTGAGCCCCTGAGTTGAGATGCGGGCGGGTTGGCGATACAAAGCTGTTGTTCGATGAGCTGAATCGGATGGAGCACCTGGGTCTCCAGTCCCGCGTCGCGGAGTTGCGCTGCCAGGTGCAAGGCGCAGCCGGTATTGGTCGTGACCAGGTAGTCTGGCCTGAGCTGCTTCAGGGCGTCCACCTTGGGCGCGGCCAACGTCAGTGCGATCTCTGGATGTTCGGTCAGATAGGTCCCTGCCGCTCCACAGCAAGTCTCGTTTCCCGGCAGAGGCGTGACCAACAGCTCGGGAATCCGTTGCAGGAGCTGATAGACCGCTGTCTGATCGCGCAGCTGATTGCGGTGCGAGCAGGGCTCGTGGACGGCAACGGTTGCCGACAACGGGCGCAGATAGGCGCTGGCCGGCCAGGGTAGATCGAGCAGAAAACGACAGATCTCAACACTATCCAAGTGACCCTGCTCGCGCAGCTCAGCCACACAGGCGCTAGCGAGGCCCACAATGGTCCGCCCGCTGAAGGCCTCGGTGTTTGTCCTCAGCAATCGATCAGCCTGATCAGGATGCCCGTTGTGGCGATGGATCGCACCGCAGCACTGCTGCTCCTCCGGTATCTCGACCGGCTCACCGAGGCGAGTCATTAGGCGCAGCGCTGCATCCTCCAAGGGTTGATCTGTAAGCCGCGCGATGCAGCCGCGGAATAGGGCAGGGCGGCCTTCAGCCACTCGCCTGCTCACCTTGCTCTGATCACACGCAAGGCGCTTCCGAGGCCAACGCAGTGCGCGCGCCAAGGGATCGACCACCCGAATGACTGGCCAGTGTCGCGAGAGGCGCTCGATGAGTGACGGCGGCAGTCGCAGCCAGCGATAGCCGATGCCGAATGCGGCCAGGAGCCGAAGTCCAGTCGATCCTGTCAGCAGTGCAAGTCGTGCCCGCCGAAGTCCACGTTGCCAGCGAGAGCGACCATGCTCGCGGACTGCACGGGCGCCATCCATGAGGGCGCCATAACGCACTAGCGAGGGGCAGCTCGGCTCACAGGCGCGGCACTCGAGGCATTGGTCCAGGTGTCGCTGGAGGCGAGGCCCATCGTCAATCGCGCCGCTCAGCCACCCCTGGATTAGGGCGATACGGCCACGCGGTGACTCACCTTCGTCGCGGGCGAGCTTGAAGGTTGGGCAATGCGGGAGGCAATAACCACATTTCACGCACTGATCGGCTAGATTCAGCAGGCGGGTGATCTCAGGCTCAGCGATCTCTGCTGATGCCGGTGTTGACTGTTGTGACCACAACGCACTGGGTCTGGACTGATCGGCCTCGGTCATGGGCGCCAGAGATTTTGCCGAACCGCGCGTTGCGATTCTCGCGCTGCAGCCGCACGCTCTAGACTCGGCACCAGCGCTGCTGGTGCCTCTTTTAGGTCGGATTGGAGCCTCTGATTGTGTCCTATTACAAGCATCATCTGTTCATGTGTATCAACGAGCGCCCCGACGGCAGTCAGTGCTGCGCACAGTGTAACGCCCAGGACTCGCGTGACTTCTTGAAGAAACGCACCAAGGAGCTAGGGATCGCGGGTCAGGGCGGGGTCCGGGTCAACACCGCTGGTTGCCTAGACCGCTGTAGTGAGGGGCCGGTAGCGGTCGTCTATCCAGACGAGGTTTGGTACACCTACGTGGACAAGGAAGACCTCGAAGAAATCCTCCAGTCACACCTGATCAAGGGTGAGCCCGTCGAGCGGCTGCGCCTGCCGGACCCGGGAGTGTAACCGCTCGGCCCAGTCGCCTTCTAGGCTCGCTCGACCCCTCGGATCACTCCAGCGGCGCCAGCATCCGCCCGAGCGCCTGCAGATGAGCGAATGGTCATCGAATGGCAAGGCGGCTGTAGGCTGTCGGTGCCTAACCTAGACTTGTTAGGCTGCAGTGTTTTCATCCAAATCACCGAACAGGCGCCGGGCCCGCCTGAGCATGGCGCCGCAACCAGAGGCCACGCCAATGCCTAGGCTCACTCACGTGCTGGCAACCAGGCTCTTCGCCACCGCCCTTGTCCTTGCACCTTTACCGGCCCTCGCCGCCACCTACGAGGTCGTCGATGGTCGTATCCACCGTGACGGAGCACCGATCAACCTTTTCGGCGTGAATTGGTTTGGGGCAGAGACCCTCGATCACGTCCCACACGGCTTGTGGGCGCGCCACTATCGCTCGATGATCGAGCAGATCAGGCAGACCGGATTCAACGCCGTGCGCGTGCCAATCTGCCCGATCACCCTCGACAACGTCACCCCAAGCTCAATCGACTATAGCAAGAACCCGGAGCTTCAGGGCCTCGGCAGCCTCGCGATCCTTGATCGGGTGCTGGCCAAGATGGATCAGCAAGGGCTCTATATCCTGCTCGATCATCATCGCCCCGACTGTCGAGCGATCTCCGAGCTCTGGTACACCGATGACTACAGCGAGCAGGAATGGATCAGCGATCTGCGCTTCTTGGCCGATCGTTACCGCAAGCTCGAGCACTTCGTTGGCATCGATCTCAAGAACGAGCCGCACGGCGCCGCGACCTGGGGGACCGGCAATCTAGCAACGGACTGGAACCTGGCGGCCGAGCGTGCTGCTGAGGCCGTGCTCGAGATCAACCCAGATCTGCTGATCTTTGTCCAAGGGGTCGGCGACAATCCGGTCTGCTCCTCGAACAGCAACCATTGGTGGGGCGGCAATCTCGAGCCACAGGCCTGCGCGCCAGTGGCCATCCCTGAGGAGAAGTTGGTCTTCTCACCGCATGTCTATGGTCCAGACGTCTTTGCACAGCCCTACTTCAATGATCCAAGCTTCCCGGCCAACATGCCGGCGATCTGGGACCAGCACTTTGGATTTCTGGCGGATCAGGGGCGAATTCTCGCACCAGGAGAGTTTGGCGGTCGCTATGGCCATGGCGGTGACCCTGCCGACATCGCCTGGCAGGACGCCCTGGTCGACTACTTTATCGACAAGCGCATCTGTGACTTCTTCTACTGGAGCTGGAATCCCAACTCCGGCGACACCGGCGGTATCCTGCAAGACGATTGGCACAGCGTCTGGACCGACAAGCTCGATAACCTAGGCCGCCTGACCGCAGCCTGCGGCCTGGATGTCGCACCCGCCTGCAGCGACGGGCTCGACAACGATGGCGATGCGCTCACTGACATGGATGATCCAGGCTGCACCAGCGCCGATGACGCCAGTGAGTACAATGCGCCGAACGACGACGATGAGGACCCCTCGGGAGATGGCGCCGAGGTCGAGCTGGTCATCCAAAACGATTGGGGCACCGGCTACTGTGCCGACGGCATTGTGACCAATCCCACCGCTCAGCGCCTGACCTGGCAGGTCCAGATTGAGGTGGACGGCGTCATCCGCGATTTCTGGAACGGGCGCTACAACGATCTCGGCGGTCAGATCGCGGTGACCGGAGTCGACTGGAATGCCCAGCTCGCTGCTGGCGAGCGCACCCGCTTCGGTTTCTGTGCCGAGCGCGGGGCGACGCCTCCACCACCCCCGCCCGCAGCCTGCGGCGATGGAGAGGATAACGACGGCGATGGCCTGATCGATCTTGCCGATCCTGGCTGTGAAAACAGCGTTGATGACGACGAATACGATCCCCCAAACGGCGGCTCGCTGCGCGCTGCGCTGTCGATCCAGAGCGACTGGGGTGCTGGCTACTGCGCCGACGTCCTGATCCGTAACCAGAGCGCGCAGACTCTAGATTGGTCGGTCCAGCTCAACATCGAAGGTGTTGCGGATAGCGTCTGGAATGCGACTGCCGAGCAGCAGGGCAACGTGCTCAGCCTAGAGGGTGTCAGCTGGAACAACCTGGCCGCACCGGGTGAAACGGTCGAATCCGTCGGCTTCTGTGCGCAACGCTGAGCCCTGGAGCTAACTGCACGATTGGGCAGGGAGGCCCGCCAGAGCTTTGTGCGAGCTTGATCGTGCCCTGGGACAGAATCGAACAGCCACGGGGCCAGCCCTTGCGAACCAACCGCTAGCCCATTGCATAACAGGTCCAGCACTGCCGGCATGCGCCTGTGGATAAGCTGTCCATCGAATTCAGCCCGCTTTTGTCCACAGACCGTGCACAGTATCAGCGCCCGTTACGGCACGACCTTATGATTTCTGTAAGTGCCTGTCATGTAATACGTTCTGCGACGATAGACGGGTTATCCACGCTGC
>NZ_JBUDPI010000013.1:0-24825 GCF_054919635.1 Halochromatium sp.
GCGTCGCAAAACCCGCTAGTGTAACCGAGGCTTGGCTCCGGCAGCATCAGAACCTGACGACCTCAAAGTCCAACGCAACCGCGGCATCCGCCATCACCGAATCGGCGGTCGCAAGGGCATCGGTCTGGGCTTGGAGCGCGATCGCCAGATGCAAGGCATCCAAGGTGCGCAGCGGGTGCTCTGGATAGCGCGCGATCAGGTTTGCCGCCTCATCGAAGCGCGCATCCTCGACCGGATAGAGCTGTATCCACCCCTGGGCAATGTCGTTGAGAAACGCGGCGTAAACAACAGACTCGAGCTCGTGATCCAGCTCACCCATGCGCCGACGACGCGCCAGCATGGAGCGCACTTCAGTGCGCGTTAGGCTGCTGACCACGGCAACATCGAGGCCTTTGAGATAGCCGACGAAGTCGTCCGAGCCCGGCTCATTGAGATACCACTTCGCCAAGGCGCTGGTATCCAGATAGGTGCGCCCGTTAGCGCTCATCCCTCTCCGCGCGAATCAGCGCCGATGAAGGCGTCGACAGCTGCGGCATGCGCGCGCGCAAATCCTCATGATCCGGACGTTGTCGCGCCCCTTGCACTGGCAGGATCCTGGCAATGGGCTGACCTCGCCGCTTGACTACCAGCTCACCCGCCGCGTCGACCAGCTCATCAAGTCGACCGATCGCAGCCCTCATCTCTCTGACATTCAGCGCCTTCATGTCTTTGCCCTTTTGTGCTGCATTTCTATAGATTGCAGCACAGTCTCGCATGACGCACAATACCCGTCCCCCTGCCCGTCTGACGGCTCGTATCAGTGAATGAACAGGCGCTCCTAATGCGCGAACCCATGCCGATCAGCCTGCCTCTTGACATCCCGGCGCTCGACCCATTCACCGAGCTCGCACTGCTGCTAGTGCTCGCGGCGGCCGCTGGTGCACTCGCGGTGCGCCTGCGTCAGCCGGTACTGATTGCCTACATCATCGTTGGCATCGCGGTCGGCCCGGCCGGGTTCGAGCTGGTGAAGGCGCACGACCAGGTCAGTGTGCTGGCGCAGATCGGTGTCTCGGTGCTGCTGTTCGTGGTCGGGCTGAAGCTCGATCTCTCGCGCGTGCGCGACATCGGCAAGGTGGCGCTGGCAACCGGCTTGGGCCAGCTCGCCTTCACCATCGTCTTCGGCTTCCTGCTCATCCTGGCGCTCGGCAAGGGCGTCGTCGAGGCGCTCTATATCGCCGTCGCGCTGACCTTCTCGAGCACCATCATCATCGTCAAGCTGCTCTCCGACAAGCATGAGCTCGATGCCTTGCACGGGCGCATCGCGATCGGCTTCCTGATCGTGCAGGACATCGCCGTGGTGGTGGCGATGATGGCGATGAGCGCGCTCGGCGCCGGCGGCGATGCGCCGGCCTGGGAGATCGCCGTCTCACTCGCGGCCCGCATCCTCGGCGCGGCCCTGCTGATGTTCCTGCTGATGCGCTATCTGATCCCACCCCTGCTGCGCAGCATGGCGCGCTCGCAGGAGCTGCTGCTGATCTTTGCCATCGCCTGGGGCACCGGGCTGGCGGCACTCGGCGAATGGGTCGGCTTCTCCAAGGAGGCCGGCGCCTTCCTGGCCGGGTTCTCGCTCGCCTCCACCGTCTACCGCGAGGCGATCAGTGCGCGCCTCAGTGGCATCCGTGATTTCCTGTTGCTGTTCTTCTTCGTCGACCTCGGCGCCGAGCTCGACTTCTCGACCCTGGGCGCCGAGGTGGTGCCGGCAATCCTGCTGTCGCTCTTCGTGCTCATCGGCAATCCGTTGATCGTCATGGCCATCATGGGGGCCATGGGCTACCGCAAGCGCACCGGCTTCCTCGCCGGGCTGACCGTCGCGCAGATCAGCGAGTTCTCGATCGTCTTCATCGCCATGGGCATTGGGCTCGGCCACATCGGCGTCCAGGCGCTTGGCGTCACGACCCTGGTCGGCATCGTCACCATCACGTTGTCGACCTACATGATCCTGTACTCACAGCCGCTGTATCAGGTGCTGACACCGGTGCTCAGCGTCTTCGAGCGACCTATGCCCTTCCGCGAGATCGCGGCCGAGGCGCAGGTGTCGGCAGAGATACGCCCCCAGGTGCTGGTGCTTGGCCTCGGCCGCTACGGACTGCGCCTGGCGAAGCGCTTGAGGGCAGCAGAGCTGCGTGTGCTCGGTGTCGATTGCGACCCCGATCTCGTGCGAACGCTCGCGCAAGACGGGCTCCCGGTCTGTTTTGGCGACGGCCAAGACCCAGCCTTTCTCGACACCTTACCCTTGGACGGCTTGCAGTGGGTGATCAGTACCTTGCCGGATATCGACTCCAATCGGATGCTGCTGCGAGCCTTGGCGGAGCGCCACTTCAACGGCGAGACTGCCATCGTGGCCCGCGACGAGGATCGGGGGACCAAGCTCTGGCGTGCCGGCGCGCCGATCATCCTCTACCCCTTCCGGGATGCCGTCGATTTCGCTGCGGACAACATCATCGACATCCAGCGCAAGCGCACCGCCGAAGGCCGCTAGGCGGTGGTCGAGCGGCTACGCCGGAGGTTGTTCAAGGTCAAAGGCTCGAGCCGGTGTCGACAGACAACGTGGGCGCCGATCAGGCTAAGGAACGGTGCAAGAATAACCGGGGCATCTACTGGCCAGCTAAGCCCTTCTTGAGCGGCGCTCGTTGGTGGAGTTGTGCCACTTGTTTCTGAACCGTTACCAAGCAAGCCAAGCCGGGCCCAGCTACCGTCCCGGCCCACCCAGCGGTGGCGCTAGGCCACGATCGGGCTGACGAATCCCTCGGGCTTCACCGCGAGCACGGCGCAGTCGATCCGTTGCAGCACCGCCTCGGCGGTATTGCCGATCAACAGCCCGGAAACACCTGTCCGCCCCAGCGTTCCTAGCACTAGGATATCGGCGTCGATGCGCTTGGCGAGCGCGGGCAGTTCCTCGCGCGGGGAGCCCTTGGGCAGATGCCTGCTCGGTTTCAGCCAGCGCAGGGCCTCGGCACCGAGCCGAGCCTCGAGGTCCACCAACACCTGTTCCAGTGCCTGGCCATGACGACGGCGCTCGGCCTCAATGTAGGCATCAATCTTGGTCTCAGCGGGTGTCGCGATCATACCGCCTCGCAAGATCGGCTCAACGAGCGCGGTCCAAACGTGCGCGACGTGCAGCTCGGCAAACTCTGAGGTCGCCAGCCCGGCCGCAAGATCCAGGATGATTGCGTTCAGCGCCTGCTGTTGCGCTCGCTCCTTGGGGGAGGCGAGCGGCTCCACATCCACCGCCGCCAGTACGCGCCGGTAATTCAAACCATCCTGAGGCCGACCAAGCCAGAGCGGACAGGGACACTTGCGCAGCAGGTGCAGATCGTCGCTGCCAAACAACGCGGCCAGTGGCTCCCTAGCGCTCACGCACTTCATCACCAGGTCATGGTCGTGCCGCAGGACCTCGCGAATCACCTCGAGAAACAGACGCCCGGTCAGCACCTTGGTCTCGATCGCGACCGTCTCTCGCAGCGGCTCGACCAGCGCGCTCAGACGCTGCTCACACCCAGCCCGGCTCGCTGCCTGCAGGTCGTCAGTGGTGAGATCCAGCCCTTCCAGTGGCGCTCCGGCCGGCAGTGCCTCGACCACCGAGACCACCTTGAGCTGGGCCTGATTGCCGCGCGCCAAGGCAACGGCGCGCTCCAGACCACACGCCTGCTCCGCCTCCTGATCCAAGACATAAAGAATGTTGGTAAAGTGCTTCATCAGCGATCCGAGCCTCGGTAAAGGGTCTGTGTCAACCTGGCAGCGACGAAGTGAGAGGGCCGCTTGCCGACAAGCCCGTCTGACTGGGATTTCGATTCTTCCATAGACAGCCCGTGCGAGGAATGGGCCGCAACGAGACCAACCCATCCGTGCACTGGAATCAAGAAGCCACCACACCGCTGCATGAGGAGCGCCTCAAGGCGGTGATCGACGCCGCGCGCGCAAGTGGCGCCCGCAGCCTCCTCGATCTTGGCTGCGGTGAGGGTGATCTGCTGGTGCGGCTCGCACAGGAGCCGAGACTCACGCACATCCTGGGACTCGACCTCGACGCCCGATGCTTGGAGCAGGTGCGGCTGCGGCTTGATAGTAACCTTACAGCGAATGGCCAGGCTCGCTCGGCAGAAAGCAGGTTATCCAAGGCCAGAACCTGGGCACAGAATGCCGCTGATGAGCAGGGCATCACGGAACAGGGTAGCGATCGACAAGGTCCGACGATCGAGCTTCGGCGAGGCTCTCTGACCGAACCTGATGACGCGCTGATCGGCTTCGACTGCGCGCTACTGATCGAGACCATCGAGCACATCGAGCCCCGTGATCTAGGCCAAGTCGAGCAAGCAATCTTCGCGCGGATGCGCCCACGAGGGGTGATTCTCACCACCCCGAATGCCGAGTACAACCCGCTGCTCGAGGTGCCTCCGAATCGTTTTCGCCATCCCGATCATCGCTTCGAATGGGACCGTGCGCGGTTTCAGCGCTGGGCGCGCGGCGTAGCGCAGCGGCACGGCTATGGGCTGCGCCACCGCGACATCGGTGGCGTGCACCCGGTTTATGGTGGCGCCAGCCAGATGGCGCTGTTTCGGCTCGAAGACCTTTAACCCATCTTTAACATGGCCCCATTGATTTTGGGCAGCTTTTCAGTCTAAGGCGCTGATTTCATTATACCCGCGAGTCTGATTGCTCAAAGTAGTGCCATAACATTCAATGGGGTCCGTTGCCTTATGGCGGCGTAGGGTCTAGCGTTTCGGGCATGTACATCCGCCGCACGCAGACGCGCAACACCGCCACCGGTGAGCGTTACTTAACGCACCGGCTGGTGCGCTCCGAGCGCGTGGGCGGGAAGGTGCGCCAGGTAACCCTGCTCAACCTGGGGCGGCATTTCCCGGTAGCGCAGGCGCACTGGCCGATGCTCTGCATGCGCCTCGAGGAGATCCTCAGTGGTCAGGAGGTCTTGCTCGGCGGCGGAGGTGGGCTGCTGATCGAACGCGAAGCGCAGCGTCTGGCCGCGCTGCTGCTGGCCCGTCAAGGCGCCGCGCCTGAGGCCACCGCATCCGCGAGCACGGCACCCGTGGAGGTGCACAGCATCGTGCTCGACTCGCTCAAGCTCAGTCGCCCGCGCACGGTCGGGGTCGAGGCGGTCGGGCTCTGGGCGATGGCGCAGGTCGACTTCGTCGAGCAACTTGAGACCCTGGGGCTCACGGGGCCGCAACGCGCCGCGGTGCTGGGGGTGATCCTAGGGCGCATGGCCGCGCCAGGCTCAGAACTGTCCACCCAGCGTTGGCTATGTCAACGCAGTGGGCCGGGCGAGCTGCTCGATGTCGACTTCGAGGCCATGAGTCTGATGCAGCTCTATCGCGCCGCCGATGTGCTGATGCGCCACCGCGAGCCGTTGGAAGGGGCGCTGTTTACGCGCCTGACGGGCCTGTTCGGGCTCGACTGGTCGGTCACCCTCTACGATCTGACCAACACCTATTTTGAAGGCGAAGCGGCCGCCAACCCCAAAGCCCAGCACGGCCACTCCAAGGAGCAGCGCAGCGATTGCCCCCTGCTGACCTCGGGCCTCGTGCTCGATGGCAGTGGGTTTGTCCGTCGCTCCGAGGTCTTTGACGGCAACGTGGTCGAAGGCACGACCTTGGCGGGCATGCTCCAGCGCTTGCGCGCCCCCAAGGGTGCGCTGGTGGTCATGGATCGGGGGATCGCCACCGAGGAGAATCTGCTTTGGTTGCGCGAGCAGGGTTATCGGTACCTGGTGGTCAGCCGTGAGCGCCATCGCCAGTTCGATCCCACGCAGGCCAGTGATCTGAAGAACGCCAGTGGCGAGCGGGTGTCGGTGCAGCGCGTCGAGGATGCAGAGGGCGAGGAGGTGCGCCTGTACTGTTATTCCGAACGCCGTGCAGGGAAAGAACAAGGCATCAGCCAGCGCTTCGCCGAGCGCTTCGAGGCCGCGCTCCAAGCCATGGCCGACGGGCTCGCACGCCCGCGCACCACCAATAAGGATCGACAAGCTCTGGGAACGCTTCGGGCGGCTGAAAGAAAAAAGCCATGAGGCTGCTCGGCACTACCACATCGAGATCATCCCCGATGCCAGCGGCGAGAGGGCACAGACCATCCGCTGGCAGCGCCGACCCATCGACAGCACCATGGAGACCCATCCTGGGGGCTATTGTCTGCGCAGCAACGAATTGACCTGGGACGCCGAGCAACTGTGGCGGACCTATAGGATGCTCACCGATCTGGAGGCCGCGTTTCGCTCCTTGAAATCGGACCTTGGGCTGCGTCCGATCTTCCACAAGACCGAAGCACGTGCCGAGGGGCACTTGTTCATCACGGTACTGGCCTATCAGTTCGTGCAGCTGATCCGCCAGCGCTTGCGCGAGCAGGGCATCCACGAGAGCTGGACGCTGTTGCGTGAGACCCTCTCCAGCCAGGCGCGCGTCACCTCGACATTCCGCCGCCCTGATGGGCGCGCGTGGCATGTGCGCAAGGCGACCGAGGCGGAAGCTGGCCAGAAGGCGATCTATCAGGCGCTTGGCGTTGATCCTAGCCCAGGAGGTGTCTCTAGGATGCTCGTCTGAACGACCGCAGGTTCAAGAATGGCGACTTTGTAGTGCCACTCGCCGATTTCATGCAGCGCAAGCTGATGATTTGAAAAAGATTATAAATATGGGTGTTAAAGATGGGTTAGTTTAGATTTCACGGACTCCTTGCGCGTCGACGACTGCCCTCACTCTAGCAGCCTCTCTGCCGTGCCGGACTCGGTTTCGGCATGTCCCTATTGCTTGTATACTCTGCACCAACATCGATTTGACCATCGCTCGCCCTCGCTGGAGAGACCCTGCCCATGTAGGCACCAAGCGATCCGCCGAGTCCACCGGGCTCGTGCTCCCGTTCCCAGCGATACCCCGCGCTTGCTCCCTGCGTTCACCAGTCGGCCGACTGGTTCTTGCTTGACTCCTGTCTCGAACTCGGCGCCACGCCACGCTGTTGATTGCCCACCGCTGGCCCTGAGGTCCGCGTCAGCCCTGGAACTGTTCCCGCATGAAATCACTCCGCAAGGATTGGCTCTCCAATATCCCCAACGATCTGCTCGCTGGCCTGGTGGTGGCGCTGGCATTGATCCCAGAGGCCATCGCCTTCTCCATCATCGCCGGGGTCGATCCCAAGGTCGGACTCTATGCCTCCTTCTGTATCGCCGTGGTGACCGCCTTCGTCGGTGGCCGCTCGGGCATGATCTCTGCAGCGACCGCGGCGATGGCGGTGCTGATGGTGGATCTGGTCGCCGATCACGGCCTGCAGTACCTACTCGCCGCGACCGTGCTGACCGGCGTGCTGCAGGTGTTGGCTGGCTGGCTCAAGCTCGGCAACCTGATGCGCTTCGTCTCGCGCTCGGTGATCACCGGCTTCGTCAACGCCCTGGCGATCCTGATCTTCATGGCGCAACTGCCCGAGATCACCGGCGCCCAGCTGACCTGGGAGGTCTATGGGGTATTGGCCGCAGGGCTGGCCATCATCTATCTGTTTCCGTTCATCACCAAGGCCATCCCCTCGCCGCTGGTGGCGATCGTCGGGCTCACTGCGGCGGCGATCTACATGGGGCTCGACATCCGCACCGTCGGCGACATGGGCCAGATGCCGGACACCCTACCGGTGTTCCTGATCCCGGATATCCCGCTCAACCTGGAGACCCTGCAGATCATCTTCCCGGTCTCGGCGACGCTGGCCGTGGTCGGGCTACTCGAGTCGCTGATGACGGCGACCATCGTCGATGATCTGACCGACTCCAAGAGCAACAAGAACCGCGAATGCGTCGGTCAGGGTACGGCCAATGTCGTCACCGGCTTCTTCGGCGGTATGGCCGGCTGCGCGATGATCGGTCAGACCGTCATCAACATCAAATCCGGCGGCCGTGGACGGCTCTCGACCCTCACCGCCGGCATCGTGCTCCTGATCCTGGTGGTCTTTGCCAACGACTGGGTGGCGCAGATCCCGATGGCAGCGCTGGTGGCGGTGATGATCATGGTCTCGATCGGCACCTTCAACTGGGCCTCGTTCAAGAACCTGCGCGAGCATCCGCTGGACGCCAATATCGTCATGCTCGCCACCGTCGCGGTCACCGTGCTGACCCATGACCTGGCCCAGGGTGTGCTGGTCGGGGTGCTACTGTCGGGCTTCTTCTTCGCGCAGAAGGTCAGCCGCATCCTCTATGTCGGCTCGACCCCGACCCGCGAGGGCCGTGAGCGCGTCTACCACGTCGTTGGCCAGGTCTTCTTCTCCTCCGCCGATCGCTTCATCGCCGCGTTCGACTACAAGGAGGTCATTGAAAAGGTGGTCATCGATGTCAGCCGCGCGCACTTTTGGGACATCACCGCGGTCACCGCACTCGATAAGGTGGTGCTCAAGTTCCGCCGCGAGGGCACCGAGGTGGTGGTCGTCGGCCTCAACCAGGCCAGCCGGACCCTGGTCGATCGCTTTGCGGTGCACGACAAGCCCGAGGCCGTCGAGAGCCTGATGGGCCATTGAGCGGCGGGGCAACGCGCCAGATGCCCCCAGTGGCTTCTGTCTGCCCTTACTGCTCCCTGATGGCCCCCGGCGCCCCCTGATTGCCCCACCTGCGCCAAGCATCCGAGCCCGCACGAGGAACAAGACCGATGCAACCCGAAGACCCGATGCAGACTTTAGACAAGGTGCTGGCCTGTGTCGATCAATCGCACTTCGCCGACTATGTCACCGATGCTGCGGCCTGGGCCGCCCGCCAAATGCAGGCGCCGCTGGAGCTGTTGCACATCCTCGATCGCGACAAGGAGGCCGTGATCGGCAAGGACCACAGCGGCGCTATTGGTGTCAATGCCCAGCAGAATCTGCTCAGCGAGCTCAGCGAGCAGGATGAGTCACGCAGCAAGGAGAACCGCGAGCGCGGCCGCGAGCTGCTCAACGGCCTGCGCCAACGCGCAATCGAGCTCGGCGTCGAGGCCCCCGATGTGCGCCAACGCTACGGCGATCTCGAGGAGACGCTGGTGGACGCTCAGGATCAGGTGCGGCTGTTCGTGCTCGGGCGCCGTGGGGAGTCGGCCGAGACCACCCAGCGTGATCTCGGGCGCAATGTCGAGCGCATGGTGCGCTCACTAAGCAAGCCGATCCTGGCGGTCACCGACCAATTCAGCGAGCCCAAGCGGGTGCTGATCGCCTTCGACGGCGGCAGCATGACCCGCCGCGGGGTCGAGATGGTGGCCGCAAGCCCGTTGTTCCGCGGCCTACCGGTGCATGTGCTGATGAGCGGCAAGCCGCGCCGCGACAGCGAGAAGCAGCTCGACTGGGCGCGCAGCACGTTGGAAGAGGCCGGTCTTGAGGTGACCATGGCGCTGATGCCGGGCGACACCGAGCGGGTCATCGCCCAGTACGTGCATGAGCAGGCGATCGACATGCTGCTGATGGGCGCCTATGGGCATTCCCCGCTGCGCAGCCTGTTCTTCGGCAGCAAGACCACCGACCTGTTGCGCTCTGCGAAGGTGCCAACGCTTCTCTTGCGCTAGCGCTTGCGCAACGAGCAAGACTGTCCGATGACGGACTCGGACCGAACCACAGCATGCGATCAATCGCGTTGTTCCTCATCTGGCTCCCCATCTGGCAACTGATGAAGCAGATCAGTCGTGGGAGACGGGATTCCTGCCCTGCCCTCATCGCTGACGGTGGCGGCGGTGGTAGATGAACCTGCCCACCACATAAACCAGCACCAGCACCAGGATGACGCCGAAGGCGAGGCTGTCGTAGCGCGAAAAGTCATCCAGAAGGCGCGTCGCCGAGGTGCCGAACAGATAGCCGATGACGCCAAACACCGAGGCCCACAGCAGTGATGCAAGCCAATCGATGTAGAAAAAAGGCCAGAAGCGTTCCCGCCCCAAGCCCATGATGTAAGGCGAGATGAAGCGCAGGCCCGGAATGAACCGATACATGAAGATGAACCGCTTCTGATACTTCTCCATGTATCCCCTGACGGTCTGGAAGCGGCTCGAGCGCGGATGCAGATGCCGCTTATCCAAGAAGCGATGCACCAACAGCTCAACGCCGTCACCTGACAGGAAGAACAGGCAGCTGAGGATATGACTGGCGATGGTCAACAGGAGTATGGCGACAACGAGCAGCCCGCCATCGGTCTTCGCGGCAAAGCCAGCGGCAATCGCCAGCACCGCACTATTGAGGGTCGAGGCGCTGAGGGCGAGCCAGAAGTAGTGGGTTGTGAACAGGGAAACGATCTCGAGTCCTCCTTGTTTGCGCCAAGTTCGGCTGCAGCCCAACGTCGCAGCAGCCTACCCAGCCGCTGCTGGGACGTCCACCCCCATCGGCCTCGGCCTAGTGCCCAGTGGTCTTCGAGAAGGCGCTGATGATGACAACACCCGCAACGATCAACGCCATGCCGATCAGGCCCGGCAGGTCCGGCAGCTGCCGGAACACCACGGCCGCGACCACCGCCACCAAGACGATGCCCAAGCCAGCCCAGATCGCATACGCGAGGCCCACCGGTATGGTCTTCAGCACCAACGCTAGCAAATAGAAGGCGACCCCATAGCCGCCAACCACCAGCAGGCTTGGCAGCAGCTTGGTGAAGCCGTCCGAAGCCTTCAATGCATTGGTTGCGATCACCTCAGCGATAATCGCGATCGCGAGATACAGATAGCCCACGTAGCACCTCCGAAGCGGCCCTTCCGGATTCCGCCAAGCCAACCTGACGGCCAGAAACGTCAGGCCCCAACTCGACATGAGCATAAAGGCTCACTAGCCCAGGCGCCTTGATATTGGCCCGCTGGATGCCTCAGGTGCTCGCAAGCTGCTGGACGGAGATAATTGGCACCTTTTCCAGGCCAGCATTTCGACAATAGTTAAGCCCCCCTGAAAACCAATGATGACCGATAACCTTCAGATCCTCACCGCCACCGGCGCCGAGCTCGAGCGCCATGTTCCGGCTCTGGCTGAGCTCCGGATCAGCGTCTTCCGAGAATTTCCGTACCTCTATGACGGTGATGCCGATTACGAGGCACGCTACCTCGAGACCTATCGCCAAGCCCGCGGCAGCATCGTCGTCATCGTGCTTGATGGCGAGCGCGTGGTCGGTGCCTCCACCGCGCTGCCGATGGCCGAGGAAACCGAGGAGGTCAAGGCCCCCTTCCTCGACCATGGCTACGACCCCGAGCGCATCTTCTATCTCGGTGAATCGGTGCTGCTACCGGCCTATCGGGGGCGTGGTCTTGGGGTGCGCTTCTTCGCCGAGCGCGAGCGCCATGCCCAGGCCCTCTGTCATGAGCAAGGCTATGCGTTCGACTGGTACGCCTTCTGCGCCGTGCAGCGCGACTCGGCTGATCCACGCCGGCCATCAGACTATGCACCCTTAGATCGGTTCTGGGAGAAGCGTGGCTACCAACGTCATCCCGAATTGCGCACCAGTTTCAGCTGGAAAGAGCTTGGCGAGGCCGAGGAATCTGAAAAGCCGATGCTGTTTTGGCTCAAGCCCGCTGGCCAGTCGCAATCCGACTAGGAAAAAGGCGCTCGCTCCCCAAGTTCTCAACCTCAGGTCGCTCAGACGACGGCTGCCGCACCCTGTGCTAATCTCAAATCGAGTGTTTACACATGGAATAGGCAAGGCGTGTCGCTGACCCAGCGGCGACATCCGTAGCACGCTTGGCAGGAGGCAGGCATGACCGTCGATCGTTTCGCGTTTGAGCAAGCACCAGATCCAATCTTTCGGATCGATGCCCAGGGTCGCATCCTTGACCTGAACGAGGCAGCCTCCGCCTGCCTCGGCTATACCCGTGACGAGCTGCTTGGCTGCTCGATCGGGCAGCTCAATCCCAGCTGGTCCGGCGAGCGCTGGGACGGCATATGGCAACGACTCAATGAGCAGCCGTTCGGCCATTTCATCGAGGCATTCAGGCACCGCGATGGAAACAGGCTCCAAGTCGAACTCAATAGCCGCGTATTTGCTTGCGGCGAGACAACCGAGGTCATCCTCTACTGCCGTGCGCGCCCCTCACAGGCGGATGTCCTCGATGAGCCTCTCCCGGATCTCGATGAGCTGCAGCACTTGCGAGAGCTACTGAATGTGGCTGAAGCCATCTCGCAGATCGGGCATTGGCGACTGAATGTCGCGACGGGCCAACCGCAATGGTCAAGACAGGTCTTCGCGATCTTCCAACGTGACCCCGCCCTTGGCGCACCGAGCTTCGAGCAGCACGAACGCTATGTCGCGCGCGAGGACTGGCCAAGATTGCGCGAGGCGGTTAATCGCTGCAGTGCGCAGGGCACGCCCTATAAGACCACGGTCGGCATTCGACGCGAGGACGGCAGCACAGGGACCGCCCGCGTCTATGGTTCGGCGTTACCCAAGCGGGATGTGGCCAGCGCCGAGCTGGTCGGTTTCGTGCTCGATATCAGCGAGCAGGCCGAGACCGAGAAGCGTCTTGTCGATGCCCAACAACGCCTGGACATCGCCCTGGATGCGAGCGGTATCGGTGTCTATTGGGCCAACATCGTCACCGGCGAGGCCGCAGCGGATATCCGGTACTTCGCGATGCTCGGCTATGCCCCCGGTGAGATCACCCCCACCATCGACTGGTGGCGAACGCAGCTACATCCCGATGATTCTGGTCCCATGCAAGAGGTGCTCGAACGAGCGATCCGCGGCGACCAGGATGACTTTCGGGGCGAATACCGGATGCAGCATCGCGACGGGCATTGGGTCTGGATCGAGGATCACGGGCGCATCTGCGAGCGCGATGCATCGGGGCGCGGACAGCTCGCGATTGGTGTGCACATCGATATCTCGCAGCGCAAGAACGCCGAGCGCAAGCTCAATTATCGTGCGAATCATGATCGCCTGACCCATCTGCTCAATCGCTACAGCTTCTGGTGTGCGCTGCGACGGGTGCACGCGCAAAGCCTGCGCAGCCAAGAACCCTATTGCATCGCGATGCTCGACCTCGATTTCTTCAAGGCCATCAATGACACCCATGGGCATCGGATGGGCGATGTCGTGCTTAGGGGGTTCGCAAAGCATCTACGCCAATCGATGCGCGAGGCGGACTGGATTGCGCGCTGGGGCGGTGAGGAGTTCATCGTCCTGATGCCTGAGACCAGCGCGCTGCAGGCTCAAAGCTCGATGGATCGGTTTCGCAGTGCACTCGCCCAAACCGACTTTGGCACCTCGGACCTAGCGATCAAGATCACGGTCAGCATCGGCATCGCCGAGTCCAAACCTGGTGATGCCACGCCGGACATGGTCATCACAGTGGCCGATGACTGCCTATATCAAGCGAAACGCCTTGGTCGCAATCGGGTCTGCTGTAACACGCTGGAAACAGCCGATTAACAGCTTGGTCTCTGGCGAAGCCCCAAGCCCAATGCTGCCCGGGTCGGCGCAGGACAGGGCTTAGGGTACGGCCATCCGGCCAAGTTAACGACACTGGAACAGCATCAACCGCGATCTGGTTTTGGCTCGAGGACCACCGGCGCAGGTGCCTCCGGCGCAGGCTCGTGCTTCACGGTACTGCAAGCCGAGAGCCCCAGCAGCAGAGACACAGCAATAATGGCGAGAAGGGATCGATCGATGTTGTTCATTTGGTGTGACCTATTGTCGAGTTGAAATAGAATTGCCAGCCATCGGCGCGCTGAATATCCAAGCTCCACCACTGAATGTCAAGAAAAAAGCAGCTTTCCGGGTAAGTCGGCTGTGCCAGAGTGGCTCGTCGGCAATTGCGGTCGATGGTACCGGCAGCCCTAGCGTGGACCTGAAAATGCTGCCTGGGTCAACGACATATGCCGCATAATCTTTATAGAGACGGTCAGATTTGTTACCCTGCAGCATCTGCCTATCCTTGGGCTGACCAGGCCTATCGATGCTATGTACCCGAAGCATAATCCGACGACTTCTTACCGCCGCATCAAGCGCAACCAAGACCTTCAGGTTTCCAGCAACTGCCCTCAGTCGTGGGTGGCCAGCCGCGGACCGACAGACCCCAATCACCTGACGCCGTCGGTACGTTTCGGCGAGCGTGTCAGCGCCGAGCCGAGGAACAGCTCGCTCGGAACGAGCAGTCGCCTAAACCTTGCGGATCAGCGGGGAATAGGCAGACGCATAACGGAGCCTACTCAGATGCAGGCTCGGCTCTTGTCCTTGCATCTGAGCCTTCCTCGGGTGACTTTATGCTGTTGCTTGATCTTGTTGGGTGCCGGCTGCGTGCCGAGCCAAGCTACAAAGGTTGACAGTGTCGCTCATCAACCCAACCCGATGCTCAATGCAGCCTATTCTGAAGACGCAGATCTCGAGTTTGTTGTGGAGCCACAAATGGCTGTCGCACGCGGGGTCGGGAAGGTCGATTTTGCATCTGAGAGCGCATCGCGGCGGACGAGGGAGATGGCACATTGGATTGTCAGCTCAAAAGACAATCGCAACATGCCCTTTGCCATTGTCGACAAAGTGAACGCCAAGGTCTACGTCTTTCGCGCGGACGGACAGTTGTATGGAGCCGCTCCCGTGCTGCTAGGACTCGCGAAAGGCGATCACTCGCTACCCGGCATTGGCGACATGCCCATGTCGCGAATCCCGCCGGAAGAGCGAACAACGCCCGCAGGCCGGTTTGTGTCAACAATGGGCCGCAACCACAAGGGCAAGGACATCCTCTGGTTGGACTACGAGCAATCCCTCTCCATGCATGCGATCGTTAAGGGAACGCCTCGGGATCGTCGAGCTGAGCGCCTAGCCAGTCCGACGCCGCTTGACAACCGGATCTCGTTTGGCTGTATCAATGTGCCAGAGGACTTCTTCAAGAACATGATACAAGGCAAGTTCACTGAGGCCGGTGGTGTTGTCTATATCCTGCCGGAAACGAAAAGGTTCGGATGAACCTGAGAGCCTGATGCAGCGAATGCCATCGGTTACCGAATGATAGATGCCACAGGTTTCGGGAGCGCCGACTGGCGTGAGCTGCATAGCTCGTCGATTGACTCTGGAATCGGATTGAGACGTCCGAAGGGGGGCTCCCAGGCCTTCTTCTCATCGATCCAGCTCTCCAAGGGCATGACCATCGGCAAGTGACCGTTTGGGCGATACCAGGAATCGACGCTCCACGCACGTCCGCTGTCCAGATTAATGAGGACAGCCGTCCAGTGCACCGCAGTGATATCGAACAGATTGCGCACTTTCGGCACTGAGACCTTCCAGCCTGGCAGCGCTCCGATATCGCGGAGAATTTCCAGATATGTTGTCGTGTTGCTGGAGTTATCGACGCAATCCATCCGGCCCATGGCTTCCGCATCAAAGTCATTAATTGCCAGATCGTTGGCTAACAACGGCTGATACTTTTGAGCAAGCAGTTCCATGTGCCAGATGCCGATCCGCACCTGCTGCAAGCGATCGTGAAGGCTTCCTGCGGAACAGGTCGCCATACGCCTCTTGATCAGGTCCATATCGCTAGCCGTGAAAGTCATGTTCTCCCTGACTGAGCACGACCAGTTGAAGCAGATTCTCAACGTGACAGAACCGTCTTTGTCGATCACATACTCTGGGGGAAGTGGATAAGAAACCGATACCCGTGCCCCGTCAACCGCAGGGTTCGACAATGGGACAGCCCCCGCGCAATCGGTATAACCGACGAGCGCAATGAGAAGGCTGACCAGGGCGGTTTGGCTATGCATCATTGTCACTCCAAGGTTGCCAACCTGACTCAGGACCGCTCTCCCTTTGGGCGACCCATGGTCAACCCAGCAATGACTACAGCCAATGTCACCAGCGCGACGATGATGGTAGCCAGCGCATTGATCTGGGGCGAGACGCCCATCCGCACACTAGCGTAGATCAGCATCGGCAACGTGGTCGCGCCGGGTCCGGAGACAAAGCTGGCGATGACCAAGTCATCGAGTGAGAGCGTAAACGCCAGGAGCCAGCCGGCCAATAGCGCGGGCGCGATCAGCGGTAGCGTGATGCTCAGATAGACCCGCAGCGGTCGCGCGCCCAGATCCATCGCCGCCTCTTCGAGTGACTGATCCATGCGCGCCAATCGCGCCCGCACGATCACCGCCACATAGGCCATGCTGAAGGTGATATGAGCGATGGTGATGGTGGTGAAGCCTCGCCCCAGCGGCCAACCGAGCGCCTGCTGCATGGCAACGAAGAGCAACAGCAGCGACAGGCCGATGATCACATCCGGCATCACCAACGGCGCGGTCAACAACAGCTCGAAGCCGGTGCGGCCGCGAAAGCGACCATGACGCACCAGCGCATTCGCCGCCAAGGTGCCCAGCACCACCGCAATACTGGCATTCACGGCGGCAACGCGCACGCTGAGCCAGGCCGCATCGAGCAATTGTTGATTGCGCAGCAGCTCGCCGTACCATTTCGTCGAGAACCCGGCCCAGACCGTAACCAGCCGGGACTCATTGAACGAGTAAAGGATCAGCAGCAACACCGGCACGTACAGAAAGGCATAACCGAACGCCAGCACCGTCAACAATGGCCAGCGACCGCTCATGGCCGCTCATCCTCCAAGCGCCGCTCCCAGTTCTCTTCCAGACGCTGCAGCAGGACGAAGGGCACCACTAGCAGGGCCAGCAGCACGATCGCCAAGGCCGAGGCCAGCGGCCAGTCCTTGTTGTTGAAGAACTCGGTCCAGAGCATCTTGCCGACCATCAGACTCTGCGGACCACCGAGCAGATCGGGGATCACGAACTCGCCCACCGCCGGGATGAAGACCAGCATGCTACCGGCGATGATGCCTGGCAGCGAGAGCGGTAAGGTCACGGCCAAGAACGCTCGCCAAGGCCGACAACCGAGATCCGCCGCGGCCTCGAGCAGGCTGAAATCGAGCCGGGTCAGATTCGCGTACAGCGGCAGGATCATGAACGGCAGGTAGGAATAGACGATGCCGATATAGACCGCCAGCAGCGTATGCAGGATCTGCAAGGGCTGCTCGATCAGACCGAGCGAGAGCAAGAGGTTGTTCAGCAGACCGTTGCTGCGCAAGATGCCCATCCAGGAATAGACCCGGATCAGGAACGAGGTCCAGAACGGCAGCACGATCAGCATCAATAGCAAGACCCGCCAACGCTCTGGCGCCGTCGCAATCGCATAGGCCATCGGATAACCGATCAGCAGACAGAGCAGCGTGCAGATCAGCGCAATCCAGAGCGAGCCGAGCAGTGCCGCCAGATACAGGTCATCCTCGGTTAGCAGCAAGTAGCTCTGCAGATTGAGGCGAATGACCAGCACAGCCTCCTCGACCCATTCCCAAAGTGCCGTATAAGGCGGCTGCGCCAACGCTGGCTCCGCCAGACTGATGCCGAGCACGATCACAAAGGGCAGCAGAAAGAACAAACCGAGCCACAGATACGGCAGGCCGATGTTGACCAGGGGACTGAGTCGCCATGGTCGGCCAGTCAGGGGTCGCAGCATGGGCATCCGCAGCAGCAGGAGCATTCGTGATTGAGGCCTCAATGCCGCAATAATAACCCTCTGCGTCTGAATCCGCCTGGAGGAGCAGGCTCGATGCGGCCGGATAGGGCGCATCGCCATCTGGAGTCTGGAGCTCTTGTTGCGCGCCAAGCCCGCCAAGCCGTCTAGGCTTGGGCTCATACTCAGGCTCAGCGACCTCCAAACAGGTCTTTCAATGCTTGGACCGTCGTCTGCCGCCCAAGCTCGCCGATCGCGGTGGTGAGCGGAATCTCTTTCGGACAGACCCGGACGCAATTCTGTGCATTACCGCAATCGCTGAGGCCACCATCGGCCATGATCGCATGGAGTCGCTCGACCTTATCGAAGCGGCCGGTCGGATGGGCGTTCATCAACCGCACCTGCGCCAAGGCCGCAGGACCGACGAAGGCCTGCTCCGGCCTAAACTGGGGACAGGCCACCAGACAGCAGCCACAGCTCATGCAGCGGCTGTAGAGATAATTGACCGCCCAAGCCTGCGGCGAGATCCGCGGCGCGCGCTCGTGGTTGTCCCAGGCCCCATCGATCTGCACCCAGGCCTTGACCTGCTTGAGATGCGCGAACAGCCGCGCGCGATCGACCATCAGGTCACGCACCACCGGGAACTTGGGCAGCGGCTCAAGCCGGATCGGTGTCTCCAGATCCGCGATCAGCGCCGAACAGGCTGGACGCGGGACGCCATTGATCAGCATCGCGCAGGCACCGCAGACCTCTTCCATGCAATTGTGCTCGAAGGCAATCGGATCGACAGGCTCACCGCCCGCGGTCACGCAATGCACGCGAAGATCCATCAGCAGCGAGACCACATTGGCACCTGGTCGAGCCTCAAGCATGAACGACTGCCAATAGGGCACTGCGGTCGGATGATCTTGTCTGCGGATACGCAGTTCGACGGCGCTGCTGGCTGGGTCAGCGATCGGGCAACTCCTCAGAGTCGCTGTTCTATGACTCGACGTGCTGACGCTGTAATCGTTATCGGCGCGGTTCTGCGTCCGATCTGAGCCCATCTCTAACCCCATCTCGAGGTCGCGTTCTAACCTTGCCTTGCGCTCATTAGCGAACAAGGCGCCAGGCTCACCGGCCGCTTCCGCGACTGGCTCGTCGCACGGCAGGGCATCCGATTGCGTCTCGACTTGCATCAGCGATAGTCCCTCGGTTGTTCTGGCGCCAAGAGACCGAGCTCAACCGGCTCGAACCCAATACGCGGCCCCTCCGGGTGATACTCGGCAACGGTCGTCTTCAGCCACTCGGCATTATTGGCCTTCCAACGCTCGCGATACGCCTCAAACTCCGGGTCACCCGGGTATTTGCCCTCGGGGATAGCAAGGTCGAAAGCGGGTTTGAAATGGGCACCGCGACATTCATCCCTTGCACGGGCGCTCGCGGCCATCACCTGCCCCAGCTTGACCATATCGAAGACTTGCCGCGCATGGACCAGGCTTTGATTGGCCATACGGATCGACTCGCCCAAGCCCAAGCGCTTGAACCGCTGCTCGAGCGCTTGCAGGCCCGACAGCGCGGCATCCAGCTCGGCGTTATCCCGTACCACGCCGACCTTGCTGGTCATCAGCGCCCCCAACTCGCGGTGCAAGCGGAAAGGATTCTGATCTCCGTGCGGACGGATGAATGCTTGGTTGAGCTGGTCTTGACGTGACTCTTCGGCCTCGAACAGCGCGGCCGGCGCGTCATCGGCCCCAGATTCGAGCCCGCCCAGATAGCTGGCCACCGCTTCGCCAGCAACGCGCCCCGAGTACGAGGCCGAGAGCAGCGAGTTAGCCCCGAGTCGATTGGCGCCGTGATAGGCATAGTCGCACTCGCCGCAGGCATAGAGGCCAGGGATACTGGTGGCATGGTTGCGCGGACTACCCCGTTTCATGCCACCTGTCATGGTGTCCCTTTCATAGTCGACCCAGAGTCCGCCCATCGCATAATGCGCAGCGGGAAAGATCTCCATCGGTGTCTCGAGCGGGTCTTGACCGGCGAACTTGCGATAGATCGAAAGGATGGCACCAAGGCGCGTGGAGACGAATCCGCGATCCAGGTGCGTTAGGTCCAGATAGACCCGATCTCGGCTCTCACCCGAGCCACCGACCCCGAGACCGAGCTCGCGGGTCACCTTCCAGATGGCGCGCGAGGCGATATCGCGCGGCACCGTGTTGCCATAGGTGGGATACCAGTCCTCCAGGAAATAGAAACGCTCGGATTCAGGGATGCGCGTTGGCCCGCGCGAGTCAGCCGGGTCCTTCGGTACCCAGACCCGACCACCCTCACCGCGCGCGGCCTCGGTCATCAAGCGCGTCTTGTCCTCGCCGAGCATTGCGGTGGGATGGAACTGGAAGAACTCGGCATTGGCGAAGCGCGCCCCCTGCTGGTAGACGCGGCTCGCAGCGGCACCGGTCGAGTTGGTCGAGCAGGTGGTCTTGGGCGCATAGATCTGCCCCAGTCCGCCGGTGGCTAAGACCACCGCATCGGCGCGAAAGGCCTGAGCCTCGAGGCTGCGCAGGTCCATCGCAACGATGCCGCGGCAGACGCCGTCGGCGTCCTTGACGATCGACAGGAATTCCCACCATTCCCGTTTCTCGACCTGACCCTCGGTCTCCAGGCGGCGCACCTGCTGATCCACGCCATAGAGCAGCTGCTGACCAGTGCTGGCACCGGCAAAACAGGTGCGCTTGTGCCTCACGCCACCGAACAGACGCTGATCCAGAAGCCCCTCTGGCGTGCGCGAGAAGGTCACGCCCATGCGCTCGAAGGTGCGAATCAGCCCAGGCGCGTCCTCGCACATGGACTGGATCGGCGGCTGGTTGGCCAGATAGCTGCCGCCCTTGATGGTATCGATGATGTGCTGCTGGACGCTGTCGTGCTGGCCCTTGATATCGAGCACGGCATTGATGCCGCCCTGGGCGCAGGCCGAATGCGAGCGCATCACCTCAAACAGCGAGAACAGCATCACGCGATGTCCGGCCGCGGCGATGGCCAGGGTCGCCCAGAGACCACCGAGCCCACCGCCGACGACGATCACCTGTCGCCCGAGCTTCGAGCTACTCATACTGCAGACCCGTTCATGCGTCGGCGAGCGCTCAGGCTACCGCCCCGCTGGGCGCTTAGATCTCCTGTTAGGCCATCAGTCGAGCGTTGGCGCCACATCAGCCGCCGCCCCCAGCGCCCGGCGCCACCAAGAAGCCAAGCAGGCCGTGCAAGCCCAGCGCGGCAAGCAAGAGCCCGAATCCAGCGCAAAGCCAGCCGACGCGCCGCTGTGCCGCTGCGCTGCTGGTCAAGCCCCAAACAATCGCTGCAGTCGCTAAGCCATTGGCCAGATGAAACACCGCCAGCAGCACGCCGATCAGATAGAGCCCGAATACCCACGGCTGAGCCAGCGCCCGCTGCATGTGACCAAATAGATCGGCGCTGATCGATGGATCGAACAGCCCGCTGATCCGGGTTAGACCAACATGCAGAAGCAAGAACAGGATCAAGCCGAGACCTGAGACCCGTTGCAGCCAGTAGAGCCAGTTGCGCAGATAGCCATAGCGGCCTACCTCGGCCCTACCAGCGCGGATAATCACCAACCCGTAGCCTGCATGGAAAAGCAGCGGTAGCGCGATGACAAACAGCTCGATCAGGAGCAGATAGTTCAGCCCCTGCAGCGCGCCAACAACATGCTCGTTGTAGTGGACCTCGCCGAACCGGGACTGAGAGTTCTCCCACAGATGAAAGATCAGGAATGCACCCACCGGCACCAAGCCAAGCAGCGAATGCAGACGCCGCAGCAGGAAGTGTGGATTTTGGATCGAGGCTGACATGATCACCGAAGGCCGCCGCTTTGCCCCAGCATAGTCAGCCAGAAGAACAACCCCGTTGACGAACCTCACGACATTGGAATATTCCCATCAGCTTAATGGCTTCAAGCTCAGCGACTGGTTGAAGCTAGGATGTGATCACTCAGTCGCTCAGCACCGCACCGCTCGTCGGCGACCATTCCATCGCCACCGGCTGACCCCAGGTCAGCGCCTGCTCGGTACGCGGCTGGATGTTGGTGAGCGTCATCTCGATGATCACCGAGCCCGGCCGGTCATCAGCATCGGCCATGGCCTCGCTGTCCGCGAAGGCCGCGCTCGCTTGCACCCGCACGCGATAGATCGAGACATCGCCGAGGTCGGCGATATCCTCAACCACGCCGGCCAGACGGTTGACTTGACGAGCAGCGGCATCGGGGTCAGACGCAGTCGGCGCCATTTTGCTCAAGCCAAGCCCAGCGGAATCAGCCGAGCCTGCATCTGGCCTGATCGAATCGCTCGAGCTTGCATCCGGCCTGCTCGACTCGGACGGGCTCAGACTCGCAGCGCTCGAGACATCCAAGCTCGACGGTGCGGTATTGAGACTGCAGGGACGCATCTTCTCAGGGCGCACCGCAACGCTGACCGGCGTGCCAATCGCCAATGGATGGAAGGCTTGCATCTGCATCATCGGCCCGAGCTGCGAGGCGACGCGAACCTGATTGCCGTCGACCGCGACCACCTTACCAGGGAATAGATTCACCGAGCCGATAAAGCGCGCGACCGCCTGGCAGTTCGGATACTCGTAGATCGCGGTTGGCGTGTCGACCTGCAGGATCTGTCCGGCGCGCATCACCGCGATCCGCGTCGACATGGTCATCGCCTCCTCCTGATCGTGGGTCACGGTTACGAAGGTGATGCCCAGTCGCTCCTGCAGATTGACCAGCTCAAACTGAGTGTTCTCACGCAGGCGCTTATCCAGAGCCCCGAGCGGCTCGTCGAGTAGCAACAGCTTGGGCTGCTTGGCCAGGCTGCGCGCCAGCGCAACACGCTGACGCTGTCCGCCGGAGAGCTGGTCCGGTTTGCGCCGTCGAAGCTCGCCGATCTCGAGCAGATCGAGCATCTGCGCCACCCGCTCGAGACGCTCAGAGCGTGGCATGCGCTCCTGCTTGAGGCCGAAGGCTACGTTCTGCTCAACGCTCATGTGCGGAAACAGCGCATAGGACTGGAACATCATGTTCACCGGCCGCGCATAGGCCGGCAGGTTGGTGACATCGGCCCCATCGATAAAGATGCGCCCAGCGGTGGGCCGCTCCAGCCCGGCGAGCAGCCGCAGCAAGGTCGACTTGCCACAACCGGAGCCACCGAGCAGCGAGAAAAACTCGCCCCGGTAGATGTTCAGGCTGAGGTCATCGACGGCGTAGACCTCGCCAAAACGCTTGGTCACCCGCTCGATGCGCACATAGGGCGCCGCGCGCGGGTCTTGCCAAGGCTCCGGGGTCTTCGGCAGCTCCCCTGCCCCTGCCAGCACCTCGGGCTGCTCGACCTCAGCCACGACCATCTCGGCCAGACAACCCGTTAGCGCTGCGCCTTGAGCCTGGTCCAGCGTCGATTCAGGTTGCGGATCTCGCGGTCGGAGCGCTCAGTCGGCACGAACAGCCGCTCCTTGACCGACGCCGGCGGATAGATGCCTGGATCATCCCGCAGCTCGGTATCCAGATACTCGGTCGCCGCCAGGTTAGGATTGGCGTAATAGACGTAGTTAGAGACCTCGGCGATCACCTTCGGCTGCAGGAGATAAGCGATGAAGGCCTGCGCCGCCTCTGGATGCGGAGCATCCTTTGGGATCGCCATCACATCGGTCCAGAGCGCGGCGCCCTCGCGCGGGATCCGATAGGCGATCTCCGGTCCATCGGCCTCCTCGGCCCGAGCCTGCGCTTGCAGCACATAGCCCGAGTAGCCATGCGCCACGCAGAGATCGTCGGTGGCCAGGTCACTGATGTACTGCGACGAATGGAAGTAGCGGATGTAGGGGTGGACCTTATTCAGTAGCTCGGTGGCCGCGTCTAGATCGGCCGGGTCCAAGCTATTCGGATCCTTGCCCAGGTACGCCAGCGCGGCCGAGAAGACCTCAGTCGGGTCATCCAACAGACTGATCCCGCAATCGGCCAACTTCGCGGCCTTTTCCGGGTCAAAGATCAGGGCCCAGGTATCCAGCTCGGCCCCGTCTCCGAGTCTCGCGCGCACCTTCTCGACATTCAGCCCAAGCCCGGACGTGCCCCACATATAAGGGACCAGGTGGGCATTGCCCGGGTCGATCTCGGCGAGACTGGCCATGATCGCCGGGTCCAGCCGGTCGAGCCCCGGCAGTTGCTCCTTGTCCAAGGGCCGATAGAGTCCAGCGTCGATGTGACGCGCCGCGAACGGTCGGGCGGTCGGGAACACCAGATCATAGCCGCTGCTGCCAGCGAACAACTTTGCCTCAAGCACCTCATTGGCGTCATAGACATCTAGCACCGGCTCGATCCCGGTCCGCTCGGCAAAGCCTGGCAGCGTCTCTTCAGCGAAGTAGTCGTTCCAGTTGTAGAGATTCACCTGCTGCGCCTCGGCCATCACCAAGGACGCGCTGACGGAGCAGAGCGCGAGCGCCGAGGCCGAGAGCAGGCAGCGAAGACGACGAGCGCCAAGAGCGATAGACACAGGTGTAACCTCCAGCAAAGACAACAGCGGCAGGCGCCGCGAGAAGGCGCCATGCTACTAAATCGGCCGGCTGGGTGCCGCAACCCTGCGCTCAAACAGCCTAGTTCCAAAAAACGACTTGTGGGCTGTCTAAACCCAGCTACCACAAGATGACAAAAGGGTCCGACCCCAAGCACCGGGGATGCATGACCTTGGGTACACCAAGAACACTGCTCAACAACGCTGCCGATCGCCTCCCCAGCCCCAATGGGGTCGCGCTTGCGATCATGGAGCTTTGGCAAGACGATCACACCACAGTTGAGCAGCTAGCCCATCTGGTGCAAGCCGACCCGGCCCTGTCAGGGCGTCTACTAAAGCTCGCAAACTCGGCCAGTCTGGGCAGCAGACCTGTCACCTCGATCAACGCCGCCATCATCAAGGTGGGGCTCAAGACCGTCGGCGAGCTCGCAGTCGCCTTTTCGTTAATCGACAAAGACCTCAACAATCACTGCGAGGCCTTCAACTATCTCGAATTCTGGTCGCACTCGCTGCTCATGGCGCTGATCTGCCGATCGCTCGGCAGACATACCCATATTGCGCCGCCAGAAGACCTGTTTTCCTGCGGTCTGATGGCGAGGATCGGCCTGCTCGCCTTTGCTACCATCTACCCGCGAGAATACTCGGACCTGCTCACAGAGAACCCCAGCGACCTCGCCGCCGCGGAGCGCGAGCACTTTGGCTTCGACCACAATGAGCTCTCCGCCGAGATGCTGTCAGACTTTGGTGTGCCTGATGTCCTTGCGGAGGCTTGCAAGTTCCATGAGGGCTCAGCTGAGACATTTGCGCAGTCTCTAAGCCACTGAATTGCATGAGCCTACAAGTCTGGTG